>JAJYJR010000191.1 GCA_021789355.1 Chloroflexota bacterium
GACAGCCGGAATGCGTCGCCGCTGGGAACGAAGGTCCGGAACGCGAAGGGCCCGACCCGATAGTCCATCCAGAACCCTGTGAGGTGGAACACCCCAAGGCGGCTGCCGTCCATCTCGACGAGGACCTGGTCCTCGGGCTCACAGCAGCTGCGCGGGGCCACGCCGATCGGCGGCAGGCCGAAGCTCCCGCCCGCGGCCGCCGAGACGAAATGCGCCGACGTGGTGATCGTGACGATGCCGGACGCGCGCGGATCCGCAGCGCGGACCAGCACCCGGACGACCCCCGGAGCCTCGCCCTTCCAGACCGGCTCCATCCGCTCGACCACCGCACCCACCGGCCAGTCCTGTCGCAGCCAGACACCGGCCAGGAACACGTGCTCACCGGGCCCGACGATCGCCTCCGGCGTCCAGCCTGCGGCGTCGTCGGAGTAGACGACAGGGGTCGCGCCGATGCGGAGCAGGAACGGACCGCTCCGCACGCCGAACGGCTCGAGCGGGCCGCCGGGATAGCGCCACCCGGCGAGGACGTTCAGGGCCAGCACGAGCACGGCGAGGAATGCCACCGCGCGCAGCACGACGGCCGGCGACAGACGCGCCGCCATCCGGCGCTCGGGATGGGCAATCGGCCGATGGCCGGCCAGATCCACGGAGTCGCCGGGGCGACGTTGGTGCGTTCATCGGCCTTCGCAGGAGCCCGTGTCGAGCCCCATCTGGTGGACGAACTCGCTGCCATCGAGCGCCGATCCGGCGACCCCCGCGCCGCCGCCCCAGGTGTCGTCGGTCGCGGTCGGCATCGAGCCGCGCAGGGCGAAGGCGAAGCGGGTCTCGGTGTAAGGGGGCCGATGATCCGCGAAGATCAGCGCAACCGAGCCGTTCGGTGAGCAGCGCGCCTCGACGAACGAGAGGTGGAGCGGCAGGCGGAGTCCGTCGATCGCCTCGGACCAGAGCTGCTGTCGCGCGGCCGGGACGAAGGCGGCGAGCGACGCTGGAACGGGCCGATCGGGCCACAGCACAGGCGGCACGAACGTCGTGATCAGGCCGATGGCGACCAGCATCGCGACCCCGGCCGCGATGACGCTGGCCACCGTTCTCACGTTGGTGCCCGCACCTGTCAACGCCGTCTCCGCATCGTCATCTGATCCCGCCGCGCAAGAGCCTCCGCACTACGCCCGAGCCCGCCGGCTGCGCCGCTCTACAAGGAGCGCGGCGCCGCCCACGAAGAGCGCCACCCACACGACGAACATGACGTTCGAGAAGAACGTGGCGAGTGGATCTGCTGTCCGGGCGCTCAGGGCCGCCTCGGTCAGAAGTCCAGCGGCCAGCCCGATCAGCAGCGTCTCGACGAGCGTCAGGAAGGGCGTATCGGACCTCATGGCGATGCCCGGCGCAAGGACTGCGAGAACGAGCAGCCCGACGACCACGCCTCGTCGCACGTTCAGCGGTTGCCCGGGCGTCCTCATCGTCTCGAACCCTCCCTTCCCCGGGAAGTCTGACCGACCGCCATCCGCAGGCAGTCTCTCCCGGATGTCGCCAGACCCCAAGCGCCGTTCGGCTCGATCGGAGGCGAACGCCGCAGCTGGTTCCAGCCATGGCTCCCGCTATCGATAACGCCGTGACGCGTCGGATCCGGACAGTGCCAGATGGCCTATTGACAGTCGAGCGATACCGATCGATGTTCGATAGATGAACGTGATCGTCGTGCGGCTGCTCCGCGTCGCGCTCGTCGTCCTCCTGCTCGGATCCGTGCTCGCCCAGGTGCTCGTGCCGGTGTTCGGAAACGCGGAAGAGCGCGTATTCCCGGAGCTGGCGTACCTCGTCGCCCCGTACTCGGCGGCCGGCATCCTCGTCATCGCCTGCGGCCAGGTGACGTTGCTCGTCGTCTGGCGGCTGCTGTCCCTCATCGAGGGCGGGGTCATCTTCACCCGCCGCGCCCTGCTCTGGGTCGACGTGATCACGGGGTGCGGCGCGCTCGCCACGCTGTTGAGCGCAGGCGTCCTGCTCCACCTGCTCGTCTTCGTCGGGGCCCGGCACCCGACCCTCGTGCTCGGGCTCGTCGCGGCCCTGGCCGGCGGGTCGGCGTTCGTGCTCCTCATGGTCGTCATGCGTGGCCTGCTCGAGCGGGCGATCGCCGACCGCACCGAACTCGACGCGGTGATCTGATGGCGGTCCTCGTCGATCTCGACGTCATGCTCGCCCGGCGCAAGATGTCGGTGGGCGACTTCGCGAAGGCCGTCGGCATCACGCCCGCGAACGTCGCGGTGCTGAAGAACGGCCGCGCTCGTGCCATCCGGTTCACCACCCTCGACGCGATCTGCCGCGTGCTCGACTGCCAGCCGGGCGACATCCTCCGGTGGACCACCGAGCGGTCGCCATGACGACGGGGCCGAAAGGGAACGCGAGGAGGCCACTGATGCGCTCTGGCCTCGTGGCCGTCGCGCTCGGGATCGTGGTCGCAGGCTGCAGCGGTTCTCCGGTCGGCGGGACCGCCACCGTCACCGGGACGCTCGTGGGCTCCGACGGCGCCTGCCTCTACGTCGTCGTGCCGCACGGCGACGCCACCGATCGCTACTGGCTCCGGCACCTGCCGTCCGGGTACGAGGCGGACGAGCACGGCCTTTACGGACCCAACGGAAGCCTCACCCCGATGGGCGCCTTGCTCACCGTCTCCGGGGCATTCTCCTGGGATCCCTTCGATCGGCACTGCGCCGGCGCCCACATGCTCGACGTGACGGCGATCACGTAGGCGAGCTGGCCCCCTCGCCCGGGGGCTTCCGGCGGCCGCACCTCCTGCAGTCGCGGTGGCCGTGGCGCGGCACGGTGGTTCACTCCCCCTGTCAACCTCGGGTGGGTCCCGATCGATCAGGTCGCCTTCTGGGCGCCTTCGGCGACCGCGGAGGAGGCAGACATGCCGGATCGACTTCCGACTGTGCGGACACGGGAACCGATGGACGGGGTAGCGTCGTCAATGCGCCGATGACCCGCCGCGTTCGCCGTGCCGCCGTCCTCCTGCTCGCGGGCTTCGCGTCCGCATGCTCCCCGGCCCCGACAGCCGCGCCGACTGGGGTGCCGCTCTCCCCGTCCCCGTCTGCTGCCGCGTACGTGACCGACTCCGCCGACTTCATCACGTTCGAGCGCCCGGCCGACTGGGTGCGCTCGCAGCCCAACCTCCACGCGCCCGACGAGAGCGGCCCGCTCATCTATCTCAGCACGCAGCCCCTGCTCCCAAGCTGCGCGGTGCCGCCCTCGGCGACCCCGCATCCGGCCGACTCGCAGGGCCTCGCCTGCCAGTGGCCCCTCACCCGGCTCGCGCCCGACGGCGTGCCCGTCGAGTGGGGCACGACGCGCATCATGGTGCCCCGTCCCACCTCAGGATCGGCCTTCGCGATGAACGGCGGGAGCGGGAGCATCCAGGTCGAGCGCCCGGGCGCGTGCCAGGCGATCGGCGGGGACGAGACCATCAGCGTGTGGGTCCCCACTCCCGCCGCGTCGGCGACGCTCTCGAACGTCACGGTCTTCGCCTGCCTGCGCGGGCCAGACCTCGCGACCGCCGAAGCACAGGTGCGCCGGATGCTCGCCAGTGCGTCGGTGGGCGGCTGATGGCGAGGCGTTACGCGCTTGCGTGCGCCCTCGTCGCGGCGCTCGTCGGCGCGGGCTGCGTCGGGAACCATCCGGCAGGCGCCATCAACATGCGCAACGACTCCTCGGCTCCCGTCACCGTGCACATCGCGTGGCCGGGCGGCCTGCCCTTCGGTCTGTTCGGGCCCGGCAGCGTGACGCTGACCGTGCCGCCGTGGCAGCCAGGATGGTGCGCGACCGCCGGGCTCGGCGTCATCGGGGTGCCAGCGACCGTCACGGTCTCCGGCGCTGCCCTGTCGCACACCGCCACCTACAGCGTGCCCGCGGACGTGGTGGAGTCCTCGTCGTTCTACCTGCACGTCGATCGGACGGGCACGATCGCGACCGGGGCGAGACCGCCCATCCAGCTCCCCTGCACGGGGTATCCGGTCGGGCAACAGCCGTAGGGCTCGCCGGATCAGAGGCGGCAGGCGGGCCGTGCTCGTCGGGGGCTCGACAACCGATCTACCCGGCTCTCCCGAGACGTATCTCGCCGCTGCCAGCGAGTGAGTTGCCCGGCCTGAAGCCACCCTCCACGACACCCCGTTCGGCAGGCGGTGCCCGGACAACGAGCGGCGCTGTCGTTTGGCAGGCGTCGCGGCCGACCACTCCCGCGCACGCCGCGATCCTTCATGCCGTCGAGTCGACCCACAGCTCGACGCCCGTGCCCGCGTCGAGGACGGCGCGCGCGAACTGGCCGGGATCCCCGCCGACGACCTTCAGCGACAGCACCCAGCACAGCCGCAGCGTCGGCGAGGGGCCGGTTCCGGGCGCGACCGGCGGCGCCCACGTGAGCGTCGCGTCGGCGACCTGCACGGGCAGCAGCGAGGAGCGCGAGCTCCGGGCCGCGACGAACGCGGCCTCGGCCTCGGCGTGAGAGAGGACGTGGGCGGGCTTCGGTTCGAGCGTCCGGTCGAGGTGGTGGAACCCTGCGAACGAGCCGTCCGCGTAGAGCGTGATCCCGGTGCCATCGTCCATCGTCGGCACGCCGTCGACGGTCCGCGGCCAGGAGGCGGTCCAGAGGTCGGCATCGAACGTGAGCGGGACCGAGTCGGTCGGGATGGAGTAGCCAACGGCCGCCGCGACCGACACGACGCGGCCCGACGCGACATCCTTCGTGACCGCGGGCGTGCCCGGCGGAGATGCCGTGCGGAAGACGAAGGTGAGGACGCCGCTGGTGTCCCACTGCACCTGCCAAGCCGTCCCGAAACGCACGACCATGTTCGTCGCGCCCGTCGTCGTGTCCGCCTCCTGGCCGACCGTCCCTCCCCCGGGCACGTCGTAGCCGAGCGCCTGGATCAGTGAGCCGGCGCGCGCGAGCCACGATGAGTCCGGACCAGCCGCCGCAGGTGACGGCGAGGGCGTCGCGGACACGAAGGGCTTCAGCGCGACTCCGGAGAGATCCACGAGCGTGCTCCCTGAAGCGTCGAGGGCGACGATCCGCACGACACTCGACGCGGTTTCGAGCCGGGCGATGTAATGCCCGTTCCCGAGGGCGGCTGACGAGCTCGACCCATCGGCTGCCGTCACGACGACGGCCGCTGCTCCAGCCGGCGCGCGCCCGACGATGATCTGGCGCGGTGCGGCGGTTGCGGCGCCGACGCCCGTGTCGTATGTCAGCGCGGACGACGGAGCAGGATCCATGCGTCCCACGTCGGTCTGAACGGCCCCGAATCTGCCGTCGCTTCCGCGTCCGACGGCACACAACGTCTCATCCGTTCCCGACACGAAGAGCAGCACGCTCTCGTCCGCCTGATCGAGCTCGACCGCGAGCCTCCAGCCGGTGGTGCCAGCTTCGGCCGACGCCGCGCTCGCCGGCATCCCGCACGCGGCGACCGCGGCGAGGTTGGGCACGTTCGCCGTCGCCGAGGCGCCGGCGTCCCCGATCCAGAACTCGACGCGATCGCCGCCCATGCCCCCCACGGTGCTCCCGATGATGACGGCGCGCGAGCCGCTGACGGCAAACGCGAAGGCCGCGTCCTGTGATGTGGCCGCGATCGCGTCCGACCGCCATGCCGCCCCATCCCGGGAACTCCAGACCGAGGCCCCACCAGGGCCGAGGCTGCCCAGCGCGACGAAGCCGCCGCTGAGCGCATAGAGCTTCGGGACCGACGGGGGATAGATCGACGGTGCAGCGAGCCCACTCACAGTCTTCGTCCACGTCGCACCGCGGTCCGCGGAGGCCCACACGGCCAGGCCCGTCCATCCGTCAGGGACCGATTCGTCACCCCGGGCGGGAACTGCACCCAACGCCACGAGCCGCTGGCCCTGTCCCGCCACGGAGAGCAGGCGCGCATCGAGTTGCGATGCGCCGTCGAACGTCGCGCGAATCCAGTGACGGCCATCCCGCGACGTCCAGGCCACCGCAGCTGTCTCGATCCCACCCACCGCCACGAAGCCGTCATTGGTCGCGGCAACGCCCCTCACCAGCGCGTTGGGCGTCCCAACATCCACGCGCGTCCAGTTCGTTCCGTCTGGGCTCCAGGCGGGCATGTCGTAGTCGCGACCCACGGCCAGGAAGCCGGCCGGCCCCGCGGCCACGCGGTCGAACTCCCCCGCGGCAAAGGCTGGCTGGTCCGGGACGCGCCTCCACGTGACTCCGTCGGTGGAGGTCCAGACCGCGGCCCGTGGGGCGGGATTCGTGCCCGTCGATTTGCCTGAGTTAGTGCCCGCCCAATCGGCGCCGACGGCGACCATCGATCCGCCGCAGGCGACGATCGCGGAGACGCCCGCGTAGCTTCCCTGTGGCAGCGATCCGGATGGAGTCCAGCCGGTGCCGTCGGTCGACCGGAAGACTTCGGGGGCCCGTCCGCTGTCGATCGAGGACACGACGGCGACGAACGCTCCGTCGGGAGCCACGGCGATCGCCGTGCCCTGCACGGGACCGACGTGGAAGTCCGGCGCATCCGGGACCCGTGACCAGCTCGTGGGCGGCACGCCGGAGGGGAGAACGATGGGTGGCCCGGCGGTGGCCGAAGGCGACCCGACAGGGGTTTGACCCGGGGACGCGCTCGCCCCCGGTCCGACTGGCTGTTGCGGGCGCAGCGCGAAGAGCAGTCCGGCCGCGCCGACCACGAGGATGACGGCGGCCAGCCCCGCCGCGAGCCGGGGCAGGACTCGCCACGAACGCCGGACCGAAGTCCGCGGCGTCGCGAGCGTCTCGCGGACGCGTGTCCGGAGCGCCGGCGACGCGGGCTCCGCCGTCATCCGGACGAGGGTCCGCCGGAGGTCTCGCTCGAACTGCTCGTCGCTCATCGTGCGTCCCTCCGCTCGGAGGTCTCGCGCTCCCAGGCCGTCCGCAGATGACCGAGCGCGTAGTGGATGCGGGACTTCACCGTCCCGAGGCGCTCGCCCGTCCGCTCGGCGATCTCCTCGAGCGACAGGTCGGCCCAGAAGCGCAGCGCAATGACCGCGCGGTGCTCGGGGGAGAGCTCGGCCATCGCGCGCTCGAGCGCATCGAGCGTGGCGAGGTCGGTGGTCGAGTCGGATGCCGGAAGGCTCGCCGGCAGGTCGAGCGTGATCGGGCGGACGCGTCGACGGCGCAGCTGGTCCCGGCACGCGTTCACCACAATCCGCGTGAACCACGCCTCCATGCGTTCGGGGTCGCGCAGCCCATCGAGCCCGCGCCAGGCCATGCACACCGCGTCATGCACGACGTCCTCGGCCTCGGATCGGTCGCCGAGGATGACGGCGGCCAGCGCACAGGAGCGGTCGAGGGAGGCCTCGACGTGGCACGCGAAGGCGCGCTCGATCTGCCCCGCGGCCTCCCCCCGGAGCGCCTCCGTCACCAACTCCCTCTCCGTCGCGCGAACGGCCTCCCCGATCACGACCCCATCTGACGCCATGAGGGCCCGAAAGGTTCAACCGCGCCCGAACTCGAGGATCGCGATCCGACGCCAGGGGTCAAGGGGCGTTGGACCCGTGGACGAAGGAGTGATCCCGCGCCCGGCATGGTGCGGACCAGTAGAATGTCCATATGACCATCAAAATGACTGCTACGGAAGCGAAGGCGAAGATCCTCGCGCTGCTGGACCAGGTGGCCGGTGGCGAGGAGGTGGAGATCACCAAACACGGTCGGACGGTCGCGAGACTTGTTCCGGCGCGTGGCCCGCATGCGCTGAAGGCGAGCCTGACGGGCGTGGCGATGACGGCGGCACGCGATGAGGACCTGTTCTCGACCGGCGCGACGTGGGAGCTGTCGTGACCGCAGTCGTCCTCGACAGCCACGTCCTTCACTGGTGGTCGGCGGAACCCGACCGGATCAGCGCGGCCGCGGCGCGAGCCATAACCGAAGCGGATGAGCTCGCGGTCGCCGACATCTCGTGGTTCGAGCTGGCCTGGCTGGCCAGGCACGAACGGATCGTCGTATCGATCCCGATCGCATCGTGGCTGCAGCAGCTGGCCGTGCAGGTCACGACCATTGCCGTCACACCCGCGATCGCGACCACAGCCGTCAATCTGCCCGCATCGTTCCCCGGCGATCCAGCCGACCGGTTGATCTACGCGACGGCGATCGAGTCCGGCAGCCGGCTGGTGACCAAGGATCAGAGGCTTCGGGAGCACGCGCATCCGCACCCGGTGACCATCTGGTAGTCGGCGTGCCCGCCCCGACCCACGATCGGACTGACCGGCCGACCGACCAGCCGCGCGAAGCTCTCGGTGCCGGTCTCATGCGTTTGGACGTCCCGCCCACGCGCTCCATGCGCGAACATCGATCCATCCGGGGGGCTGCATCGTCTGGAACGGCATGTTCGGACGGGAGGCGGCGGTGACGGAGCGCGCGGTGGTCGACAGGGCGGCCGATCGCGAGGACGCCTTCGCCCGGCTCGCGGATCGCCAGCTCGCGGCCTCGTATCGGCTGGCCGCGGTGCTCCTCGGCAGTGAGGTCGAGGCGCAGGATGCCGTGCAGGATGCCGCCGTCCAGGCGTGGGACCGTTTCGGGAGCCTGCGGGATGCCGAGCGGTTCGGGCCGTGGTTCCAGCGCATTCTCGTGAACGGCTGTCGGGACCGGCTGCGGCGCCGACGACGGGTGCGCACGCTGCCGATCGAGGAGGCGCCGGAGCGGGTCGCACCGTTCCCGGCAACCCGGCTGGCCGAGCTCGACGCGTTGCGACGTGCGCTCGCGGACCTGCCGTCCGAGCAGCGCGAGGTCGTCGTCCTGCACTACTTCGGCGGGTTCACGCTCGACGAGGTCGCCGAACGGACTGGCGAACGGGCCGGCACCGTGCGCTCGCGGCTGCACGCCGCGCTCGAGGCGCTGCACGCGGCCTACGACGCGGTCGAGCGTGCCGACGGGGGAGGCTCACGATGAGCGACGAACGCTTCGACGCCGACCTGCGCGCGGTCCTCGACGAGCTCGCCCCGGCCGAGGTGCCGCCCGAGCTCCGCCTGGCCGTCCTCGACGTCCCGCACGCCCGGCCGAATGTTCGTCCCGGCGCGTGGTGGTCGCGGTCCGGCTGGCGGCCGATCGCGGTGTCGCTGGCGGCGCTCGCCGTCGTGGTCGTCGCGGCGCTCGCGGTCGTGCTTCTTCACCCCTTCCCGTCGGGACCGACCGCGGGCGGGCTGCCCACAACCAGCCCGCTGTCCTCCCCGCACAGCGCGCTCGTGTCCGGCTGGGTCGAGCAGACCGATGGCGCCTACGGGTACCGCATGTTGCGCCCGGCCAACTGGACGACGACGAGTGGCGACGGGATGCAGCGCTTCTACGTCGCGCCCGGGTTCCAGGGCTCCCAGGTGCAGGGCGTCGAGGTGCTCGTGACGAACCTGAAGGTGCTCGGAACATCGATGGGGACCAACGGGTCCGTCGCGCAGTGGTCGCTGTTCCAGCAGCACCCCGACCTCGCCGGCTGGACGGCGG
>JAJYJR010000192.1 GCA_021789355.1 Chloroflexota bacterium
GCCACCGCTACGCTGTGGTCCGGGCCGGTAGCTCAGCGGTCAGAGCAGGGGGCTTTTAACCCTCGTGTCCTGGGTTCGAATCCCAGCCGGCTCACCACGGTTCCACGCGCGAACGCGGCCTTGGACGGGCTCCGGACGGGCCTCGACAGCGCTGCTGACAGCCCCAGAGACAGCCACGTCAGACACACGTCGTGGATCGGGTGGGCCATGGTGAACGGACGCTTGGCCGAGTCCCTGGCCGCGGCTCGGCCTCAGCCCCCGAGGATTGCGTCCATCCCGGCCGCCACCTGCTGCTGGCGCTGCTCCAGGATGTGCCCATACGTGTTCGAGGTCAGCGTGACGGTGCTGTGACCGAGCAGGTTCTTGACATCCTCGAGGGTGAAGCCCTGAGCGAGCAGGAACGTCGCCGCCGTGTGGCGCAGGTCGTGGAAGCGGCAGTGGGGGAGCCCAGCGCGGGTCAGCGCAGCCTGGAACGCGCGGGTCACCGTGGCGGCATCCAGCGGGAGACCGTGCAGGGCGGTGAACACGTAGCCCGTCTCCTGCCAGCGCGACCCCGCCACCAGTCGGTCCATACGCTGACGGGTGCGGTGGCCCCGCAGCGCCGACACTGCGATCTCGGGCAGCACGAGCGTCCGGCGGCTGCGCTCGGTCTTGGGCTCGAGGAGCACCAGCTTGCCCTGCACGCGGGCCAGAGCATGGCGCACAGAGAGCCGGCGCGTCTCGAGATCAACATCCTCCCAGAGCAGACCCAGCAACTCGCCCTGCCGCAGGCCGGTGGCCAGGGCAGTCGCGTACAGCGCGTGCAGCCGATCATCGACGCTGGTCTTAAGCAACTTGTGCGCCTCGTCGGGGGTGAGCGGGCGGATCTCGTAGTGGGGTACCCGCGGGGGATCGACCATGCGGGCCACGTTGCGTGAGACCAAGCCCCACCGCTCGGCGGTGACGAGGGCGCGCCGCAGCACGGCACGGATGTGCAGGACTCGCTTCGCTGAGAGCCCGGCGGCCAGCTTCGCGTTCAGGAGGGTCTGTACGTCGAGGGGGGTGAGCTTGGCGATCGGGACCCGGCCGAGGCCCGGAATCAGGTGCCGCGTGACGATGTCGTCGTAGGTCTGGTAGGTGGAGTACCGCACGGTCGGCTTGGCCACCTCGTCGAGCCACTGGCGCAGGAAGGGCGCGAGCTTGACGCGCTGATCGGGCACCGGCCGCCGCTCGTCCCGCGCCTTCAGGATTGGGCCGAGCTTTGCTGCGACCTCGGCTCGGGTGCGTCCGATGACGAACTTGCGCACTCGGCGGCCGTTCTCGTACCCCATGTGCACCGCGCCCTCCCAGCGGCCGTCCTGACGCTGGTAGATGGACCCCTCGTTGGGGCCACGGCGAGTCATCGGGACAGCCCCTTGGTGGCGACCGGGGGCGACGCGGCCAGACGCTTGCGGTGCTCGCGCTGGGTGAAGCGGAACCGCTCGCGGTCGTTGCAGAAGCTGGAACGCCGCGCATCGAGGGTGAGGAAGGGCTGGCCGCACTCCTTGCAGAGCGTGGCACCGCTGTGACCCTCACTTATCCTCCGCAGGGCCTCGAAGAGCTGCAGGTAGACCGGTGCCAGCAGTGAGCGCCAGGTGCGTGCCTCATAGATCTCGATCGGGGCCAGTGGGACGGAGGCCCCGTCCGGAACCTGCCGCGCGAGGCCGAAGTCCACCTCCCCCTGGGTAGCGATCGCCCGGCTGAGGAAGGGGGCCATCAACTGCAGTTGGAGCCAGACCAATCCCGCCCGGTCGGTCCTCGGGCGCCAGCGGAGGTCGGAGTCCCCATCAGTGGGATGGGAAGCCCCGTAGCGGAGCCAGAAGGCCTGCCAGCCGGCCTTCGGCACCCAAAGCAGCGGCACCTGCTGCCGTTGCACGCGCTGCCAGCTGGCGTGCGCCGTCGCCCACCACGCCTCGCCGTACGTCTCGATGTGGATGCCGAGCGGGGTGTCGGCCCGCTTCGGATCGTCGGGAGCGTCCTCGCAGCGGGAATAGCGCTGGACCACCCGCGGGATCCAACATTCTGCGGCCGTGGGGGCGCCCAACCAGATCACGTCTCCTTCGGAGTTGCGGACAGCTGGCTGAGACCAGGTCGGGTTCCAGCTTGTCTGCCCTGGCTCCGGTCCACTGGATCCCGCGCTCAGGCGGGCCAGAGAGACGAGATGCCAACGCACGTTGGCCTGCTGTGCCAGGACGTCCCCTCGCGGATCATGGAAGTCCTGTGCGAGGAGATTCTCGGTCGATGCAAACGGCTCATCGGGGAAGAAGTGCGCGAGATCGAGCACCCCATGGTCCAGTAACCATTGCCGGGCCTTGCGGGGGCGCGACAACTCGCACCGGGCGAAGGACTCCGCGAGGAGAATCCCGTCCGTGGTGCGCTCGAACGGGTCCCAGTCGGTGTCGCCATGTTCACCGATGAGGTCTCCTGTGCGCTCGGGCCCGTCGAGGTTGTCCGCCCGCAGGACGGTGACCCAGCCGGGCTTTCGAAGGCGTCCCTGTCCCGCGTAACGTGGGCGTAGGCTCACAACCGAATACCCGATCGTGTTGTCATCTGCTCCTGCCAGTACTTGCGCTTATCCTGTTTCGGTCCTAGACTTACCACTTCGTACACGATAGATGATGACGTTACCGATGACGTGGAGAGGATACCACTAGTGGCGACGTACGTGAAGCCAGTGGACGTCGTGGACGGGGCGAGCCGCCTCCTGCGCCTAGATGAGGTCGCCGAGCGATTGGCCATCAGCAAATCGATGAGCTGGAAGCTGGTCGCCATGGGCCAGCTCCCCGCCGTGCGCATCGGGAGAGCCGTGCGGATTCGTCCCAGAGACTTGGAGGCGTTCATCGAGACCGCGAGCCACGAGCCCTGAACTGACCTCTAGCCCGATCCACGTTCGCCAACCGTCCGGCACGGGCGCGGCATGAGCACGCCGGTTGTGCACTCCGAGCTCTGGGAGTTCGTGTGCCTCGTGTGGCGCGAGGGCGATGTCCGCGAGGTGCGTATTCCTCGCCACAACCAGTTCGGCCACACGGCGTCGGGTTACTTCAGCGACCCCGCACGGCTGGCTGACGCCGTCACCTCGTGGGACGGGCAGGCGGCCAACGTGTACATCACCCTCAACCCGGTTCTTCGTGCGCTGCTCTCCCGCGCCGCGGAGCGGATCCGCTCGAAGGCTGAACACACGACGTCCGACGCCGACGTCGTCGAGCGACGCTGGCTCATGCTCGACATCGATCCGGTCCGGCCAGCCGGCATCAGTAGCACGGACGCCGAGCTGGCGGCCGCGCACGAGGTGGCCGAGAGAGCGACGTCCTTCCTCGGAGCGGCTGGCTGGCCCGACCCGCTCGTCGTCATGAGCGGCAACGGCTACCAGATCCTCTACCGGGTCGACCTACCGAACGACGCGGCGTCGCTGGCCCTCGTCCAGACGGTGCTCGATGTCGTCGCTGCGCACTGTGACACGGCTGCGGTCCACATCGATCGGAGCGTCGCCAACGCGGCCCGTCTGGCGGCCCTCGTGGGCACCCGCAAGGTGAAGGGGGACGCGTTGACGGATCGGCCCCATCGGTTGGTCCGGCTCGAGCGGACGCCCAGCGTGCTCTCCGCCGTGCCGCCCTCCTGCCTCGAGGACGTCGCGCGTCTGGCGCAGCCGAAGGACGCCAGCCTAGGAGGGACGCAGGCGACGCCGCGCACGCGGCTCGCCGATCTGCTCGCCGCGATCGGGATCGAGTCCCGCGTCCAGCCACCAGACAGTGCGGGCATCGTCTGGTACGGCCTCGAACACTGTCCCTTCCATTCGGACGGCCGCCCTTACGAGTGCGGCGTCGGCGAGGCGCCCGACGGACGCTTCACGGGGAAGTGCTTTCACCCCGAAGGCGCAGGCAAGGGCTGGCAGGAGTTCAAAGCAGCGCTCGGTCTCGTGCCACGGATCACCCAGATGGAGCCGAGCGGGTCTACACCAGCGGGCGCCTGGCCAGACGAGCTCGACCCTGTCGCGCTGTATGGCCTCCCGGGAGACATCGTCCGGGCACTGGAGCCGTACTCCGAGGCGGACCCCGTGGCCCTCCTGATGCACACGCTCGTCGGGGCCGGCGCCGCCGTCGGACCACAGTGCTACGCCCTGGCGGGTGACGCTCGTCATCCCGGCCGGCTGTTCGCGACACTCGTGGGCGAGACCAGCCGTGGACGCAAGGGCTCCGCTCAACATCCGACCGAGCGCCTCTTGCGTCTGGCCGACTCGTCGTTTGCAGCGTCGGTCGAGGGGCTGTCCTCGGGGGAGGGCTTGATCTGGGCGGTGCGCGACCCGATCGAGAAGGTCGGCCGCGGCGCGGATCGACATCCCGAGATCGTCGTGATCGACCCGGGCGTCGCGGACAAGCGTCTCCTGGTCGTCGAGACCGAGTTCTCGGCGCCGCTGCGGATTGCTGTACGGGATGGCAATACGCTGATCGCGACCCTGCGACGCGCGTGGGATGGCCGGGAGCTGCGTACGCTCACGAAGGTGTCTCCGGCCGTCGCCACCGGCGCGCACATCTGTTTGGTCGGTCACATCACGCGCGACGAGTTGCTGCGCTGCCTGGATCGGACCGATCTTGGAAACGGCTTCGCCAACCGGTTCCTGTGGCCGCTGGTGCGACGCTCAAAGCTGCTGCCGGACGGGGAGGCGGTGCCCCAGCACGTCATCGAGCCGTTGGCGAGGCGACTGGCGGAGGTGGTGAGGTGGGCGGCGGAGGAGCGGGTCCTGCGCCGCGATGATGAGGCGAGCGAGGTGTGGAGGTCGGTCTATGGCGCGCTGACGGCCGGTCGGGCGGGCCTGCTCGGGTCGGTGCTGAGCCGCGCCGAGGCGCAGGTGCTGCGCCTGTCGGTCCTCTACGCGGTGCTCGACATGTCCACGCACATCAGCGCTGAGCACCTCCTCGCCGCGCTCGCGGTCTGGAAGTACGCCGAAGTCTCAGCTGAGATCATCTTCGGCGACGCCGTGGGTGACCCGGTTGCCGACGCGATCCTGGCGGCGCTGCGCCGCCAGGGCGAGCTCACCCGGACCGACATCGGCAACCTCCTCGGCCGCCACCCTGACCGCCGCAGGGTCGACGTGGCGCTCAATGCGCTCCTCCAGGGCGGTCTTGCCGTGTCGGAGGTGAACCGCGACACGGGCGGCCGACCCCAAGAGATCTGGCGCCCCCTTTTCTCGCATATCTCGCTTTCTGCGCAACCTGGCGCGGTCCAATGAGCGACGCCACAGCCGACGTGCTCGTCATCGCGCGCCACCGCCTCCAGGAGCTGCGTCGCGGGGCGAAGGCCCTGCCTGCGGATCGCCCCGACGCAGGTCAGCGCCAGCGGGACGCCTGCGCGAAAAGCGAGATAAGCGCGGGAAGTCACGAGCTACTCCGGGTTGTGGCCGAGACGACGGCCATGGGGGAGGCGGGCCCAGGAATTCCGGCATGGCGCGGCCGGGTCGACCGAGGCACGCGTCATGTCCGGGCCATTCGGGACGACGGCTCCGCCTTCTGCGCTACGTGCCATCCCGGCACGGTGGCGCGGGGAACGAGATTGACGTGAACGGCTCGGCCCGTCCCCGATATGCGCGCTCGGAGCCTCCAGCCAAGCGAGTCCCTCCTGTCGGCTCCTGCGCGGTCTCCCCACGCGCAGGGAGGCGAGGCACCCTGCACCGAGCTTGGCCCACGGGCGCGACAGGGCGCCCACGTGGCGCGATCGGGATGGCCTTGGCCGCCTGTGCCACCCCGCGCCTGACCGCCAACAGGCCCCGGGATCTCGCCCGGGGCCCGCAGCAGGTGGATACGGCTGTCGGTTACGCCATGGCGTCTCGCGCGGCCTGCTCGATCTCGTCGAGCCACCCCTCCATGGACTGGCCCATCCCCTCATCCCGGCCGACCAGGGCGCCGTATGCCTCGATGCGCCGCAGCTCCAAGGCGAGGGCCGGGTTGACGCTCTCACGGAGCGCCTGCTTCAGCTCGTCGACCCGCGCCTGGTACGCGGCCCAGGCTGCGCGCGCGGTCTCGACCGCGTCGAGCACGTCGTCGACGTCGGGGTGCATCGCCTCGTCCACGCTAGCCTGCATCGCCCTGGGCTCCCGGCTCCCGGGCGGCGACCGGCTGGCGGCTTCGGCGTCGGGGATCGGTGGTGCGCGCTGGCGTCGCCTCGGTGTCTGGCGCTCCGTCACCATCAGCGACCGGCTTGCGCGTCTTCGCGTCCCGGGCGAGGCCCGCGGTGTACGCGTTCCAGTGGACCTTGCACATCCGCCCGAGCCCGTCCTTCTGGGAGGGCTGCTTGGGGAACTCCTCGACCGGCGCGTCGTGCGGCGCGATCCCGTATCTCGCCGACCCGATGCACCGGCGCAGGGTGCTGGTCGTCTCGTCCGTCATGCTCGTCGCTCCTTTGCTCGCCTACGCGGACCTCGCGTCGCAGACATCCATCACTCCGGCGGCGCCCACATGCAAGGTGGTGATCACTGAGACCGGCAACGCTGCCTTCCCTCTCCGTCGAGCAGGTTCCGATCGACGCGCTGCACCCCGATCCCGCCAACCCGCGTCGGATCTCGGATGAGGAGCTGGATGCCCTGGAGCGCAGCATCCGCTCCTTCGGCTTCGTGCAGCCGGTGGTGGCGCGGCGGGAAGATCGGGCGGTTATCGGAGGCCACCAGCGGCTGGTGGCGGCGCGCCGGCTCGGCTTGGCCACCGTCCCCGTCATCTGGCTCGACCTCAGCGCGGAACAGGCGCGGCTGCTGGGCGTTACCCTCAACAGGATCTCCGGCACCTGGGACGAGGCGCTCCTGGCCCGGCTACTGGCAGACCTCCAGGCGGCCCCCGACGTCGATCTCTCGCTGTCCGGGTTTGGGGAGGACGAGATCCGCGATCTCCTCCGCTCCTTGGAGGTGCGAGAGAAGCGCGAACGGCCGGAGGCGTTCGACCTCGACGAGGCACTGGAGGAGGCCCGCCAGGCACCCCGACGCTCCAAGCCCGGCGACATCTGGCAATGCGGCGACCATCGCGTCTGCTGTGGCGACGCCACCGACCCGCTGACCGTCGCCCGCCTCCTCGACGGGGCGGAACCCATCCTCCTCAACACGGATCCGCCGTATGGCGTCAGCCTTGACGGCTCCTGGCGCGACGGGGTGTACAACGCCCTCGGGCCGGCCGAACCGACGTACCTGCGCACCGACCCCGCTGGAGATTCCCTCGGCGCAACACGGGCCGCCGGTGGCGCCCACGGGCGAAGCCGGGGCCACCGCCACACCAGCATCTCGGGCGACACGCGGGTGGACTGGTCCGAGGCGTTCGCCCTGGTCCCCTCGCTCAAGGTCGCCTACGTCTGGCACGCGGCAGTGCATGCCGCCGAAGTGGCAGCCGGTCTCGAGCGCATCGGCTTCGAGATCGTCTCTCAAGTGATCTGGGACAAGGGCTTGTTCGCGATCGGACGGAGCTGGTACCACTGGGCGCACGAACCTTGCTGGGTCGTGCGGAGGAAGGGCGCCAAGGTGCCGTTCCGAGGCTCCCGGGACCAGGCCACGATCTGGCGCGCGCCGTCCCCCAAGATGATCATGGCGGGCTCGACCGAGCGGAAAGAGGATCACCCCACCCAGAAGCCGCTCGTCCTCTTCGAGACCCCGATCGCCAACCACCTGCGGCCCGGCGAGGCCGTGTACGACCCATTCCTTGGCTCGGGCACCTGCCTCATCGCCGCCGAGCGGCAGGGCGCCGTCTGCTACGGCTGCGAGATCGACCCGGTGTACGTCGACGTCATCCTGCGCCGCTACGAGCGGTTCAGCGGCGTGGAGGTGGTGAAGCTCGATGGATAGGCGAACTCACGCGTGCCCTTGCTCGGAAGACGGATCCGTGCCACCGGACCATGGCCGTGTCGTGCTAGCGGTCTGGTGGCCGTTCGGACTGGCCGACGCGGGGGATCGCGGCGACGGTCCAGCGACCGGCGATCGTGTCTTCCCACGAGGCCAGCCGGCGAAGGTCGTCGGTTGTCAGACGAGAGGAGCGCGGCCACGTGATGGTCTCGGACCTCGCTGGCCAGACGGCATTGACATACGGCAGGAGCCAGTCCGGCCGCTGGAGGATGGCGAGTGGCTGCCCGGCCCCGGGGTCGTGGGCGGGCTCCCCCAGGTCCTGCCCCGCGACCTGAAATACGAGATACCCGACCTGGAAGGTCACCGCATAGAAGTCGCGGTCCATCGGCGCGAGCGAGGTTGAGGCAGTGTGCCATCCGGGCTGGGCATCGGCTGTACCGAGCCGCGCGTCGACCGCTGCGATCCACACCTGGCTTCCCGGTGGTGCGGTGGGGGCGTCGCGATGGTCGTAGAGCCAGCGCAGGTTCGACCCGGGTGCGAACGTGACCTGCCCGCCATCTTCTGCTGCCTTCAGCTCGAAGAGCAGCGCCTTCTCGACCGCCCACGCCGCCGCAAGCCGTTGGGTCTCCGGAGTCAAGATGATCGGCTGACCCCGCATGGCGGGCAGCAGGTAATCCTGCAGCGCGTTCTCGAGTCGCGACATCCAGCCGGTGTTGCAGTCGCGGCACACGGAGCGACGCAGGATCCAGGTCAGCCCCGTGACCGAGTGCGCGCGGTGCACGCTGCCCTTGGCTCGGGTGATCGTGGTGGCGCCCGTCGCCCAGATCCCCTCACGCACCCATTTGGGGTAGACGTGCTCCCTCGTGGCGCGCCTCGTCTCGCCACAGAGAGCACACTGCATCGAACGGCCTCCATCCCCGCCTGGCATTCGGATCGAGCCTCCGCCCCGTGGCGGGTCTCGCGCGCAGGCTACGGCAGCGCCAGCCACGCCTGTGGGGTTCAGATGATGGGCGCGGCACCAACGGCGTGTGCAGGCTCTGCCCTTCCCGAGATTGCCCCCCACCATCGCCAGATGGTGGGGATTACCAAGCGCGGTTCGGTTACCAGAGCTAATCGATGGTAACCCGGCGCCGCTGCGGCGTTCCCCGAGCAGACGGGTTGCCCTGCCAGATGCCGCCCCAGCATGAGCGTCCCTACTGCTTCGCCCATGACCCCGAGCGCGCCAGCGAGGCCGCCGAGGCGCGCCGGCTGGGGGGCCTGCGCCGGCGCAAGGAGGGCACCCTCGCGGTCGCCTACGACCTGCCGGGCTTGGACACCGTCGAGGGCGTGCGGCGCATCTTCGAGATCGTGCGAGCCGACCTACTCGGCCAGGAGAACACGATCGGCCGGGCCCGCGCGCTCATCGCCGTCGGTGTCGCGGCCACCAACCTCCTGAAGACGAGCGAGTTCGAGGAGCGCCTCGAAGCGCTGGAGGCAGCGCACCGTCGGGATGAGGCCAGCGGCATCGGCTCCTTGAGTGGGGGCCTCTTGGGGGAGCCTGACCTGTGACCCTGGCGCGCCGGCTGGCGAAGCTCGAGGCGACCCGCACCCCGACCGAGTGCGTGCTGGCCTGGCTCGCCGAGG
>JAJYJR010000193.1:0-4317 GCA_021789355.1 Chloroflexota bacterium
CTCCTCGGCGACATGCTGGCCACGCGCCCGGCCACGGACCTGATCGTCTCCACCTTGATCGCCGAGCTCGCCGCCCTCGCGGATCGGTCCACCGTGCTGGTCCTGGACGACTACCACGTCGTCGACGAGGACCCGCGGGCCCGGGCGCTCGTGACGCGCCTCCTCGCGGAGGCCCCGGATCGCATGACCTTCGTGCTCCTCTCGCGCAGGCCTCCCCGCCTGCCGCTCGGCCGTCTCGTGGCCCGAGGGGAGGCTCCGCACCTGGGAGCCGACGACCTGCGCTTCTCCACGGACGAAACCGAACGGCTGTTCCGGGATGTCTACCACCAGCCGCTGGAGACCGAGGTGCTGCGCCAGGTGGAGGAGCGGACCGAGGGATGGGCCGCGAGCCTGCAGCTGCTGCACTCGTCGATCCGCGGGCGATCGCAACGCGACGTTCGGGCGTTCGTCCATGCGATCAGCGGCGCGGAGGGTCCCCTCTACGACTACCTCGCCGAGGAGGTGATGGGTGACCTCACGCCAGACGTCCAGCGGTTCCTGACCTGCACGGCCATCCTCGACGACGTCCGCGTCGAGCTGGCAGCCGCGATCTTCGCCGCCGACGATCCTCCCCCGTCGACGGAGACGGTCGAGGCGTGGGCGGCGGTCGGGCAGCAGGCCGGGCTGATGGCGAGGCATTCGCCGTTGACGAGCGACCGTCGCTATCACCCGCTGATGCGCGAGTTCCTGGAGCGGCGGCTGGCGGTGCTCGTACAGCCGGACGAGTTGCGGGGGATGCACCTGCGGGTGGCCCAGGCTGCCGAGCTGACGGACTGGCTCGCCTCGTGCCGCCACTACGTCAAGGCCGGCTGCGAGAGCGACGCGCTGCGGGTCCTGGTGGCGAACGCGGTGAAAGTGCTCGGCTCAGGGCAGTGGGGCGACGGGGCCGAGCTGATCCGGTCGCTCAGGGCGACGGACGAGGATGCCCGGATCGCCGTGATCCTGGCGCGCGAGGACATCTACGCGGGCCGCGCCGAGGAAGGGCTCGCCCGCCTCGACCGCTTCGACCTCGCCCAGCTCGACAGCACGACTCGCGCCCTGGTGGTACTCGCCCGGGTGCATGGGTTGTGGTGGCTCGGAGACGTGCACAACAACCAGCCCTCGGTGGAGGAGATCGCCGCAGACCCGCAGGTGCCGGACGACCTCAGGGCAATCGCGCGAGGCATCCTGGTGACGCGCGGAACAACCACAGATCTGCGCTTGGAGGAAGCCGTTCCCATCCTGACCGGCCTGGCCGAGGCTCAAGAGAGCGCCGCTCTGCCCTTCTACGCTGGCATCAGCCGTCACAACCTCGCGTACACGAGGCTCGCCATGGGCGATTACCCCATCGCGATTGCGGACGGAAACGCCGCCCTGGCGCTCTTCGGCCAGGTCCCTGGCGTGACGGAAGAGTCCTATGGGGTTCACTTCGGGCTGGGCCGCGCCTACCTTGAGCTGGGCGAGTGGGGCGCCGGTCGGGAGCACGTGTCCCGGGCCACGGGCGGATTGACCATCGGCGCGGTGGAGCAGTGGTTCGAGGCCGCGGCACTGCTGCCGGTGCTGGGAGAGTCGGGGGAAGCGAAGGAGTTCCTGTCTCGAGCCTTGAGCCACCCGACCAACAGTGTTGCCCAGAACCTCTTCGGGGGCATGATGGCGCGGGCCCGGCTGGCGTTGGCTGACCAGCGGTTCGACCAGGCCGCGCTGGCCATGCGCAGCAGTCAGAACGACTGGCAAGCCACAACAACCTGCAGCTGGGCACTCTGGTTGGATCTTCGAGCACTGATCGAGCTCGCGCGTCGGGATTACCCTGCGGCCAGGGCCCGGATCGATGAAGGCCAGGCCCTCGCGCTGCGACAGGGCGCAGGCCTGCTCGAAGGTCGCTTCCGGCTCAGCCGGGCGCTCCTCGGGGGGAATCCGGAGGAGGTATCGGATGCCTTCGCCCGAGCCTCGGCCATGGACCTGCTGTCGGCGGCTGAGCCGATCGTTCGCAATCTGCATCGTCTCGGTCCGCTGCCGCCGTCTCTCCGTGAGAGCGTCGCCGGCTGGCCTCAACGCTGGCTCCCGCTGCTGCGCCAGGCGGTCGCCGATCCGTCGGACCCGGCCGCGGCCCCCGCCGCCAACCTCCTCGACGAGTTCGGAGAGATCGGGGACGTGCGTCTCCTGCGGAGTCTCTCCCGCGGCCGCGTCAGGGCGTTTCGTGGGTCCGACATCGGGCGTGGGCTGGCCAGGCGACGGAGCCCCCAGCTGGTCGTGCACGACCTCGGACAGGCATCGTTCGAGATCGGCCCGCGCCACGTGCCGCTCTCCTCGATCCGTCGCCGGGCGGCAGGCCTGTTGTGCTTCCTGCTCACCCGCAAGGGTCACCTGGCGACGCGCGACCAGGTGCTGGAGTCGCTGTGGCCTGACGTCGACCCGCAGGCCGCCCTCAACAGCCTGAACCAGACCCTGTACTTCCTTCGCCGCGACATCGAGCCCGGGTACGACGACGACTACTCCGCGCAGTACGTGCACTTCGAGTCCGACCTCGTGTGGCTCGACCGGGAGCTCGTGTCCGCCGAGAGCGTCGGGTTCCAGGGGCGCGTGAGCCATGCCCTCGCTTCGCCAGAGGACCTGGACGCCAGCGCCAGCGCCAGCGCCCTCTACCGGGGCCGGTTCGCACCCGAGTTCGAGTACGAGGAGTGGGCGTCGGGGTGGCGCGAGTTGCTGCACAGCCAGTATCTCCACCTCGCCGAGACGCTGATGGGACGACTGATCCGGGACGGCAGGTTGCTCGAGGCCGCGGACCTGGCGGTGGCGGTCCTGCGCGTGGATGCGACCGCGGACCACTTCGAACGCGAGCTGATCTGGCTGTACGGCACGCTCGGCGCGCGCTCCGCCGCGGCAGAGCAGTACGGCCATTATGCGGAGGTCCAGCGCACCGAGTACGGCGTGGAACCACCGACCTTCGACGAGGTGATCTCGCGCCGATAGGCAAAGTTGCGTATTGACCGCCTTCGCCTGCGGCTCCTATAGTCCGGGGCACTTCGTAGTACTTGAGTACTGGGAAGCAACGTAAAGACGCTCGGACGCGCTGAAGCCTCACCTGAATTGGGCACTTTGGGAGAGGCCGAGCGAGTAGTGCACCCGACCGACGGCAACGTCAGGTCGGTTTTCGTGTCTTCAGGACACGAGGGCCGCCAAACGAGCGTGGGTGGCTGCCGTGATGGTTATCAAGTCCTGGTAGGCGCGCCGGAGAACCACACGCCATAGTCGGATTGGCGAGGCGTTCAGGATGCAACATCAGCTGGCCTTGCGAGCTCTGTCACTCTTGACACTGCTCGCCATCATCATCGGAGGGGGGGCAGGCGTCCGCCCGTTCTAGGACAACCTAGAACGGGACCGGAGCCAGGCCTCCTGGTTCCGGTCGGCGATACCATACGAGAGTCTGGCTGATTGTCTAGATCCTTGAAGCTGCTCCTGATGGCCGTCGTTTCGACGGCCATCATTGTTGTGCTCGGGACCCTCTTGTTCTGGCGACTTCCGGCGGCTGTCAACGGATGGCTGGGCATCGCGTTCTGGACCGCGTTGACCATCTTCGCGCAGGCGTTCCCGGTCAAGATGCCGCGCGGTGCCGTCGTGAGCGTCGCGATCGCTCCCGTTCTCGCTGCCTCCGCTGTTGGAGGTCCGGCAGCCGCAGCCGTCGTCGCCGCGATTGGAATGACGGAGTGGCGCGAACTCAGTGGCCGGGTCCCCTGGTATGGCAGCCTCTACAACCATGCAGAGGTCGCCATACCGGCGGTGATGGCGGCGGTTCTGTTCGACGTTGTTGCTGGGCCGACGTTCGTCCCAAGCTGGACGTCCTTGGTCGCTGTGGGACTTGCTGGCGCTCTGTTCTTCATCACCAACGCGACGCTGGCGTCCTTGGTCGTGATCGTCCGAGACGAGGCTTCGCCACGTTCGGTGCTGTCCGGGGACCTCCGCCTGATCAGCGGCAACCTCCTCGGGATGGCCCCACTCGCCTGGCTCATCGCGGTCGTGTGGTCGGTGGCGTGGTGGGCGGTGCCGCTGTTCGCGCTGCCCCTCTACACGAACCGCGCCGCATACCAGGCCACCGTGCAGATCCGGGAGATGTTCACCCAGACCGTGCGCGCCCTCGCCTCGGCCGTCGACGCACGCGACCCGTTCACGGCGCGCCACTCCGAGAACGTGCAGACCATTGCCGTCGAGATCGGGCGCGTGATGCGCTGCAGCGAGGCCGAGCTGGAGGCGCTGGAGTGGGGCGGCCTGCTGCACGACATCGGCAAGATCGCGGTCAGGGAC
>JAJYJR010000193.1:4327-9435 GCA_021789355.1 Chloroflexota bacterium
CGAGGAACGGATCGCGATGAACGCGCATCCGGTGAAAGGCTACGAGATCATCAAGCCCGTGGCGCGCCTGGCCCCCGAGCTGCCGATCATCCTGCACCACCACGAGTGGTACAACGGATCGGGGTACCCGGACCACCTGGTCGGCGAGGACATCCCCAAGCTTGCGCGCATCCTGCACGTCGCCGACGCCTTCGAGGCCATGACGGCCAGCCGGCCCTACCGCCTGCGGCCGCTGTCGAAGGAGCAGGCGATGGCGGAGTTGCGCAAGTACGCGGGCATCCAGTTCGACCCCGTGGTGCTCGACGCGTTCGCGCGCACCGATCGGGTCGCGGGCGTGGTGGACCCGGGCAAACCCGCGACTCACGCGGCGCCCGTCGCGCTGGTGGCCAGGATCGCCGGCCGGGCTCACGGGGGTGGGCAGGCGGGGGACCAGCCGGCGGCCGATGCCCACTGAGATGGCGGCCCTGCCGGGGCCGCGGGCGACGACGACGTTCAGCTTGGACGCACGAGCCGCCGATGCACGCTGAGGTCGCCGCGCCACCGCGGTCACGGTCCCCGGAATCCGCCTGAACCTGGAAGCCGCTGAATGATGCTCGTCGCGGTTGCCGTCGCGCTGATCCTGGGTCTGCTCATCGGCGGTCGCCCCGAGAACCTCTCGCGGATCCGGTTCCGCTGGGGAACGTTCCTGTTCGTCGCGGTCGTGATCCGCTACGGGACGGAGGCGGCGATCCGCTACGGCGTCGAGCCCGTTGCGATGCTCAGGCTCCCGCTGTACGTGCTCGCGTTCGCCGCGATCGCGGCAATCCTCTGGGCCAACCGGGCGCAGCCGGGCCTCCTCGTCGCCGCTGCCGGGGTGGCCTCAAACGGCCTGGCCGTCGTCCTGAACGGTGGCTGGATGCCGGTCTGGCGGCCGGCGCTGGAGCTCGTGGGCATGACGCCGGCCGACCTGGCCGTGTCCTTCCACCGGTTGCTGCCGGACAAGCTCGGGCTCGAGTTCCTGCTCCGCGGCGGACCCTTCGGCGACCTGGTCCCGGTGCCGTTGCCGGTGCTCACCAACGTCGCCAGCATCGGCGACGCGTTCGTCGCCGCGGGTCTGGCCTGGTACGTGTTCGCGACCCTCGTCGCCGCGCCCGAGAGGGAACCGTCCCCGGTCACGGAGGCGGGTGAGGTTGCCATGGCCGGCGCCATGACAGGCGCCGCGGGCCGCGGGACCGGCTCAGCCTCGGGTAGCTCGGCCGCCGTGGCCGGCGCCGCCACGGCGGTCGCCACCGGCTTCCTCACCCCGACACCGGCGAGGCGAGCCGCGCGCCGCTCCATCCACGGCCCCGAGCTCGCTCCGCGCGCCGGCATCGGCGAAACCGCCGTGCTGCGGCGACCCGTACTCCTCGGGGGCGCCGGCTCGAGCGTGGAGCTGGTGCCGGGCCCGGCGCAGACCGAGCCGGTGGGCAGCGCGGCCGCCGTGCCTGGGGCGGTTCCCCGCATGGCATCGGCCGCCGTGGTGTACGCGCCGCCGGCGCGTCGTGGGCTCGGCGGGCGCATCGGCGCCCATCCGTACGTCCGGCTCGCGCTCGACGCCAGGTTCTCCACCCTGTGGGTGGGGCAGACCATCAGCCTCCTCGGCGACCGGCTCAACCAGGTGGCCCTCGGAGTCCTGGTGCTCTCGATCACGGGATCGGCGCTCGACGTGGGCCTGACCTTCCTCGCCGCCACCCTGCCCAACCTCCTGTTCGGGCCCTTCGCCGGCACCTTCGTCGATCGCTGGAACCAGAAGCACGTCATGGTCGTCAGCGACCTGCTCCGGGCGGGGCTGGTGCTGCTCATCCCGCTCGCCGCCGAGCGCAGCGTGCTGCTCGCCTACCCCGTCGTGTTCGGCGTCACCACCGTCAGCATCTTCTTCCGGCCCGCCCGGACGGCCGTGATCCCGCGGATCGTGGCGACCGAGGACCTCACCCCGGCCAACGGCGCGATGTGGACCGCGGAGACGATGGCCGACGTCGTGGGCTACCCGATCGCCGGCCTCTTCGTCGCATTCCTGGGGAGCGCGCTCACGCTCGCCTTCTGGTTCGACGCGGCGTCGTACCTGGTCAGCGCCGCGCTCGTGCTCTCGTTGACCATCCCGCCGGTGATCCGGAGCGCCGCACCCATCGTGGTGGGCAGCGTGCGCAGGTTCATGGCGGAAGTCGGAGTGGGCTGGAGGTTCCTGCGCTCCGAGCCGGCGCTGTTCCAGAACACGCTGATCAGCGGACTCGCACAGCTCGCCGTTGGCGCGCTGGTCGCACTCCCGGTCGTGTACGCCCGCGACGTGCTGCAGGGCTCCTTGATCCCGTATCCGCAGAGCTACGCGGCCCTCGACTTCGCCCTGGGCGTGGGCAACCTCGCGGGTGGCGTCGCCATCGGGGCCCTGGGTGCCGGCCGGCGCAAGGGGCCGCTGGTGATCGCCGGGTACGTCGTGCTGGGTCTGTCCACGGTGGCGATGGGCCTGACCGGCAACGAGCTGTTCGCGCTCACCTGCGCGCTGGTGGCCGGAGTCGCCAACATGGTCTTCATCATCCCGACCCAGACGCTGTTCGCCGAGCGCACACCGCAGGACCTGATGGGCCGGGTGGTGGGGATCCGGTCGAGCATGGTGCTCGGCCCTCTCACCCTCGCGATCGCCCTCAGCGGGGTGGTCGCACAGGTGGTGGGGCCCGCGGCAGTATTCGTCGGGTTCGGCCTGCTCACCGCGGTGGCGGGGGTGACGGGTCTCATGCTGCCTGCCGTGCGCGACGCGTAGGGCGCGCCGCATGCTGGCCGCGCGTGCGCGACGCGTAGCGTGCCCGCTCCGGCCTGCCGTGCGGCTGATGCGCCCGCCCGCCGTGCGCGATGCCTGGCCGCTCGGCGATAATCCGCGAGACGACCACCGCGCGAACGACACCTGCCCGCGACCCGCATCCGCGCCGTCACCGACCGATGCCGCCCACGTCCCGGGCGCGACCACGAGGAGCACGACACCGGCATGAGCGAGCCACGACCGAACCCCGCGCAGCCCGTGCCGCCGGACGAGGAGCCTGCGGATCGGGAAGAGGGCGCGACGCCGGAGGAAGCCCTCGAACCGGAGGAGACCGCGACGGCTGCCGAAGCCGCGGCTCCGTCCGCTGCCGGCGCTCCCCCCGAGGAGAAGCGGACGTCCGGAGGCAAGGGAGGCCGGGCCGCCGAGCCGACCCCGCGACGGTCCGGGGGCTCGAAGGCACGACCCGCGGCCGCCTCGTCCGGACAGAAATCCGGCAGCGCACCTGCCCAGGGACCCACGCCCGTGGCCGGATCGGGCGAGATCCCGTACATCGACGACCCGGTGTCCCGCATCTGGGTGGCGATCGTGGTCGGGCTCTTCGCGGTGGTGTTCCTCTACGCCGCGCTCCTCGGGCACGGCGGGATCCTGAACCCGGCTCATTCGCCATCGCCGCTGGCGACACCCGCCGCCTCGGTGACCACCTCCGCGGTTCCGGGCGCCGCGGTGAGCCCGGCCGCGAGTACTGCCCCGGGTTCGTCAACCAGCCCCGTCGCCAGCCCAGCGGCATCGTCGGCCGCTGGTGCCTCGAGCCCGGTGCCGTCGTCGGGCGCGTCGACCCTGCCGCTCGCCAGCCCGACTCCGTCGCCGAGCTGATCGCGGACTCCGCCGAGCCGACCCGGACCCACCCGGTCGACCGCGGGACACATCGCCAGCCGACCGCCAACCGGCCGGCCGAACAGATCGCCGCCAGGCCACGAGGGCCGAGATGATCCACCGGGGGGATGGGAAGGAACCGGGGCAGCGTGACGAGGAGCTCGGCGACGCCGAACGGCGCGACGCCGAGAGCCGCGACGCCGAGAGCCGCGACGCCGAACGGCGCTACGCCGAACGGCGCGACGCCGAGAGCCGCGACGCCGAGAGCCGCGACGCCGAACGGCGCGACGCCGAGGATCCCTTCCTTGCCCGACGCCTCGCGATGATCCGGGATATCCGGGCCAGCGGCCCCCGCGACCCGGACGTCCTCGATGCGCTCGCCCGGGTGCCCCGCGAGCGCTTCGTCCCGTTCGACCTCGTGAACCACGCCTACGACGATTCCGCGCTCGGGATCGGGCGCGGGCAGACGATCTCCCAGCCGTACATGGTGGCGCGCATGACCGAGCTGCTCGACCTGGCGGGGCTCCGCCGGCGCGAGCCGTCGCGGGCGCCACGGGCGCTCGACGTGGGCACGGGCTCGGGGTACCAGGCGGCGGTCATGGCCGCGATGGGCGCTGTCGTGGTGTCGATCGAGCGCGACCCCGAGCTGTCCGATGCGGCCGCCGATCGGCTGGTCGCGACCGGATTCGGCGACCAGGTGCTCTGCGTGGTCGGCGATGGGGGCGAGGGCTGGCCGGCGGCTGCGCCGTACGACGGGATCGTGGTCGCCGCCGCCGCGCCGCAGGTCCCGGAGCCGCTCGTGGCTCAGCTCGCCGACGGTGGCCGGCTGGTGATCCCGGTCGGGACGCGTGACTTCCAGGTGCTCCACGTGGTGACCCGCCTTGGCACCCGGCTGGAGGAGCAGTCCTTGGATCCGTGCATGTTCGTGCCGCTGCTGGGGCGGTACGGGTTCCCCGGGTAGAGCACGCGCCGATCGCCGGGACTGCAATGCCGGTCGCCTGTGCCGCACGCGCCGATCGCGCCCGCTTCCCGGCCGATCTGGCCCACTTCCTGCCGAACTGGCCCGCTTCCTGCCGAACTGGCCCGCTTTCTGCCGAACTGGCCCGCTTTCTGCCGAACTGGCCCGCTTCCTGCCGAACTACCACAGAGGGAACGCAAAGCAGCTGCGGGAGCGGCCCTGGCACCTGAATCGGCCCCCAGGACCTCGTCTTCGGCCTCCGGATCACGAATTACGCAGCGCGAGGTGGCCTGAGCTGCGTGATTCGCACGTCGCGGGATGCCAGGGGGTGCCCCGTGCTGCATAGCGGTCCACGGGTGATAGATCGGCAGAAAGCAGGGGTCCGGCGACGCGGGGGTCACGTGATGCGAGGGGGCCCGCTCCCCGCGCCGGGGGCCCGCTCCCCGCGCCGGGGGCCCGCTCCCCGCGCCGGGGGCCCGCTCCACGCGCCGGGCCCCGATTCCTGGC
>JAJYJR010000194.1 GCA_021789355.1 Chloroflexota bacterium
TCATCGCCTATTCGGGCAACCAGTTCTTCACCGGCGCCTGGGAGGGGCTCAGGCACCGCTCGGCGAACATGCACACGCTCATCGCGATCGGGACCGGCACCGCCTGGATCTACTCCACGGTCGCCCTCCTGTTCCCCCAGCTCTTCCCGTCGAAGGCCATGACCGACGTCTACTACGACGTGACGGTCGTCGTCACCGCCCTTGTCGTGCTCGGAATGGCGATGGAGGTGAAGGCACGCGGACGCACGTCGGAGGCGATCGAGAAGCTCATCGGCCTGGCGCCGAAGACCGCGCGCGTCGTGCGCGACGGCGAGGAACGTGAGATCCCGATCGAGGACGTGATCGTGGGCGACATCGTGGTCGTCCGCCCCGGGGCAAAGGTTCCGGTCGACGGGATCGTCCTCGAGGGGGCCAGCGCGATCGACGAATCCATGATCACCGGCGAATCGATGCCGGTGGCGAAGACCCCCGGCGATGAGGTCATCGGGGCCACGATCAATGGCACCGGTGCGCTGCGTTTCCGGGCGACGAAGGTGGGAGCCGATACAGCGCTCGCGACGATCGTCCGCATGGTGGGCGACGCCCAGGCGTCCAAGGTCCCCATCCAGCGGATCGTCGACGTCGTGTCGGGCTACTTCACGCCCATGGTGGTCATCGCGTCGATCCTCGGGTTCGTGGTCTGGTACGACTTCGGGCCGTCGCCCGCGTTCGCCTACGCAGTCGTGGTCAGCGTCACGACGCTCATCATCGCCTGCCCCTGCGCGCTCGGCATGGCCACGCCGATGTCGCTCACCACGGGCGTCGGGCTGGCCGCCTCCCACGGCATCCTCATCCGCTCCGGCGACGCGCTCCAGGCGGCCAAGAAGCTCGACACGGTCGTGCTTGACAAGACCGGCACGATCACCCTCGGCAAGCCGGCCGTGACGGATATCGTGTCCGGCGCGGGGACGGTTGACGCCGAGCTGCTCGCCCTCGCGGCGGCCGCCGAACGCGATTCCGAGCATCCCCTCGCCGCAGCCATCGTCACGGCGGCCCGCGAGCGTGGGCTCCAGACCGAGGCTCTCACCACGTTCGAGGCGGTCGCCGGGCACGGCATTCGGGCCACGATCGGTGGGCGGGCGGTGCTCGTCGGGAAGCGCGCCCTGCTCGACGCCGACGGCATCGTGGCCGATGCCTTCGACGCCGAGGCGGCACGCCTCGCCGACGAGGCCAAGACCCCGGTCTTCGTGGCCGCGGACGGACGGGTGCTCGGCCTCCTCGCGATCGCCGACCCGGTCAAGGCCGACTCGCGCGAGGCGATCGCCGCGCTCCGCAAGCTCGGCCTGCGGGTCGTCATGCTCACCGGCGACAACCGGCGCACCGCGGACGCGATCGCGCGGCAGGTCGGCGTGGACACCGTGGTCGCCGAGGTCCTGCCGCAGGACAAGGCGCACGAGGTGCGCAAGCTCCAGCTCGAGGGTCGCACGGTCGCGATGGTCGGCGACGGGATCAACGACGCCCCGGCGCTCGCCCAGGCGAACGTCGGGTTCGCCATCGGCACGGGCACCGACGTCGCGATCGAGGCGTCCGACGTGACCCTCATCAGCGGATCCCTCCAGGGCGTGGTCGCGGCGATCGCGATCAGCCGGGCCACGATGCGCAACGTGACCCAGAACCTCTTCGGCGCCTTCGTCTACAACGGCCTCGGCCTGCCCATCGCGCTCGGCGTGCTGTACCCCTTCACCGGGATCCTGCTCTCGCCGATCCTGGCCGCTCTCGCCATGTCGTTCAGCTCGGTCACCGTCATCAGCAACGCCAACCGCCTCAAGCGGTTCCGGCTCGCAGGAGTCTCCGCATGACCCCCGATCGCATCCTCGTCACCCTCGTCGGCCTTGCCGCAATCGCCGCGGTCGCCTGGTTCTTCTGGTTCAAGCGGGTCGAGGGCGTGGCCGCGGCTACCGTGTCCGACGGCTACCAGGAGGTGATGGTCCTCGTCAAGGGCGGCTACACCCCAGACACGATCCGCGTCTCGGCTGGCAGGCCCGTTCGCCTTCTCTTCCGCCGCGAGGAGACGGCCGCCTGCTCGGAGCAGGTGGTGCTCGCCGACTTCGGCAAGTCCGCCGTGTTGCCCGAGGGCCAGGTGGTGCCGGTGGAGTTCCTGCCGGCCGAACCGGGGGAGCACGAGTTCACCTGCGAGATGGGCATGCTGCGCGGGCGGCTGCTCGTGGAAGCTGCATGACCCAGCGCACGGAGCCTCGGACACAGGCCACCGTGCACACAGCGGTGGCGGCCCAGTCCCCCCAGGGCCGTCACCGCTGCCCCGTCTGCGACGGGGCGATCGGGCCAGAAGGGGGAGTGGCGACCCGCTACGAGGGCATGACCCTGGTCTTCCGGGCCGCCGGCTGCCGCGCCTCGTTCGAGCGGGAGCCGGAGCGGTACCTGCGTGCGGACGCCTCACCCGCGTATGGATGCGACGAGTCCCCGGCAAGCGAGTGGTGCTGCGACCGGTAAGGGGCGGGCGTCATCTCCCCGAACCGGTGGGAATCCTGAGCCGAGAGGTCGGATATCCCGGGACCCGCCTGACTATTGGCCCTCGCCGCCGGTGCTGCCCGCCGGGTTCACTCCGCTCATGCACCTCGCTGGATTGAGCCGATGACCGCTGCGACTGCCGCCCGCGCCATCCTGGGCCATGGCGCCGTTGGATTGCGGCGCCTGGACGTGCGGCGCGTACTGCGGGTCGTGGGGCCAGCCTGGATCGTCATGCTCGCCGACGTCGACGCGGCGAGCGTCGTGACTGCCGCGCAGGCGGGCAGCCGCTTCGGCTACGCGATGCTCCTGCCGCTGCTCCTCCTCATCCCGGTCCTGTACCTCGTGCAGGAGATGACCGCGCGCCTCGCGATCGGCACCGGGCTCGGCCACGCGGAGCTCATCCGCCGCCGCTACGGCCTGGGCTGGGGCGTCGCCGCCGTGGGCTCGATGGTCGCCATCGACCTCCTCGCCTACGTCGCCGAGTTCGCCGGCATCGTGCTGGGGGCGAGCCTGATCGGCATTCCGGCGCCGGTGGCGGTCGGAGGAGCATTCGTCCTCCATGCCGTCACGGTGCTGACGGGCAGCTACGGTCGTTTCGAGCGGATGGCGCTCGTGCTGTCGCTCGGGCTGTTCGCGTTCGTCGGGCTCGCGATCGTCGCCCATCCGGACGCCCGGGCGGTACTCGGCGGGCTGTCGCCGCTGCAGCCGTTCGGACGGGCAGGCTACGCCGACCTCGTGGTGGCGAACGTGGGCGCGGTGATCATGCCCTGGATGCTCTTCTACCAGCAGGCCGCGACGGTCGACAAGGGCCTCCGCGTCGACGACCTGCGCGCGGCGCGATGGGAGACGATGGTGGGCGCGATCGCGAGCGAGCTGCTCATGGGCGCCATCGTCGTAGCGGCGGCCGCCATGACCGTCGGGCGAGACTCGCTCCAATGGATCATCGCTGGCGGGCTCGCACTGCCGTCGGGGCTGACCGCCCTCGTCAGCGAAGGCTGGGGCCCACTCATCGCGATCGGGATGATCGGGTCGGGACTGCTGGCGGCGATCGTCATCTCGCTCAGCTCGGCGTGGGCCTGGGGCGAGCTCTTCGGCTGGCCCCACAGCCTGAACCTTTCGCTCCGGCGTGCACCCGCCTTCTACGCCCTCTACCTGCTCGAGATCGTCCCGGCGGCGCTCGTCGCGCTGCTCGCGCAGAACCTCGTCGCGGTGGTGATCGGCGCGATGGTCCTCAACGTCGTCGTGCTCGCGATCCCGCTCACGTTCCTCATCCGGCTCTCGAGCGACCCGTCCGTGCTCGGCGGGCTGGCCAACTCACGGCGGCGCAGCGTGCTCATGTGGGCCATCACGGGCGGCCTGCTCGCCCTGGGGCTCTGGAGCACGGCGAGCGTCCTTCACGGGGCTTGAGCGGCGGTCGCGGTCGCATGATGCGCGAGAAAGCCTCTGCGGGGGCCGGGTTCTCCTCCAGGTTTCAGGCCGGGCTCATCGCCGGCTCAGGCCAGCGCCCGACGCTGGGCATCGACGGCGAAGAGCATGACGGCCGACCGCGGTGGTCGGGCTCGATCGACCTTGGCTGAGGAGACGAGTCATGGGCGGAGACGACTTCGGCGGCGGCCTCTGGATCCTGGTGGCGTTCAACTCGATCCTGTTCATCCTGTTCGCCGCGAGCTTCTTCCATCCCCGCTCCGGGCGCGACTGGCGGGTCATGGGCGCCTATTCCGCGTTCATCGTCGCTCTCTTCACCGAGATGTACGGGTTCCCGCTCACGATCTACCTGCTCTCGGGCGTCCTGGGCTCGCGATTCCCGGAGCTGGTCCCCACCCACGCCGGCGGCCACCTCCTGAACGACCTCGTCGGCTGGCAGGGGGACCCGCATCTGAGCCCCTTCCATTTCGCGAGCTACATCGTCCTGGGCGCGGGCTTCATCGTGCTGATCAAGGCCTGGCCGGTGCTGTGGCGGGCCCAGCGGGAGCATCGCCTGGCGACCACGGGCCCCTACGCAGCGGTGCGCCATCCCCAGTACGTCGGGTTCCTCCTCATCATGGCGGGCTTCCTGCTCCAATGGCCGACGCTCCTCACGCTCGTCATGTTCCCCGTCCTGGCGTTCGCCTACACGCGACTCGCACGGTCCGAGGAGCGCGAGGTGCGCAAGGAGTTCGGGGCCGCCTACGAGCAGTACGCGGCCGCGACGCCGGGCTTCGTCCCGCGCTTGCGATCCCGCCGGGCGCCTCAGGCCGGGTGAGACCGTTCGGGGCGCTCCGCTGGGACAGGTAGCGTCAGCCCTCGCGGCGCCCAACGACGGCGGTCGCCTCGGAGGGCCGCCCCGCCCCGAGAAGTGATACGACGCACCTGTAGTACTTTAGCGCGTGCCGCCGCGGACGCGCCTGCACCGAGCCCGCTCGACGCACCTCGATTGGATGGGGTGGATGAAGGACGAGATCCCGGTCCTCCTGCTGCTGATCCTGCCCCTGACGGGCTTCCTGGCGACCGGGCTGCTCGGTCGGCGGCTGGGCGACCGCTCCTGGGTCGTCTCGGTTGGGGCCGTCGTCGTCACGTGGGCGATCGGCATGCTCGTGGCCCTCGGAGCCCTGAGCGGTCAGTACGGTCCGGCGGGTCTGCAGTTCACGCTCTACCGTTGGATCCCTACGGGGCCAATCGGCGGCCGGCCGTTCGGCATCGACGCGAACTTCGCCGTCGACAACCTCACCGCGGTCCTGCTCATCGTCGTGACGTCGGTCGGGATGCTCGTCCATGTCTACTCGATCGGCTACATGGCGCACGACCCCGGGAAGTGGCGGTTCTTCGCCTACCTGAACTTCTTCATGTTCAGCATGCTGCTGCTCGTCCTGGCGGCGAACTTCCTGCTGCTCTTCGCCGGCTGGGAGCTGGTGGGGCTCTCGAGCTACGTGCTGATCGGGTTCTGGTACCGCCGCCGGAACGCGGCCCTCGCGGCCAAGAAGGCGTTCCTCGTCAACCGCGTGGGCGACGTCGGGTTCAGCGTCGGGATCTGGGCCATCGCGACCACCGTCGGCTCGCTGAACTTCTCCGACGTGTTCACCAGGCTCCCCCAGATGCTGGCCGCGGGCCAGGTCCAGTCATGGCAGGTCACCGGCATCGCGCTGCTGCTCTTCTGTGGCGCGGTCGGCAAGAGCGCCCAGTTTCCGCTGCACGTCTGGCTGCCAGACGCGATGGAGGGCCCTACGCCGGTCTCCGCGCTGATCCACGCGGCGACCATGGTGAACGCCGGGGTCTACCTGGTCGCGCGGGCGAACCCGATCTTCGCGCTCTCCTCGACGGCCATGGTCGTGGTGGCCGCGATCGGAACGTTCACCGCGCTGCTGGCCGCCTCGATCGCACTGACGCAGACCGACATCAAGCGCGTGCTCGCGTACTCGACGCTCTCCCAGCTCGGCTACATGTTCGCGGCGCTCGGCGTGGGGGCGTACACGGCGGCGATCTTCCACCTGCTCGCCCAGGGCTTCACGAAGGGCCTGCTGTTCCTCGATTCTGGTTCCGTGATCCACGGCGTCCACGACGAGCAGGACATGAACAGGATGGGCGGGCTGTGGCGGAAGATGCCCATCACGCACGCGACCATGCTGGTCGGCGCGCTCGCCATGGCCGGCCTGCCGCCGCTCGTCCCGTTCTTCAGCAAGGACGAGATCCTGGGCGCAAGTTTCCGGAACGGCTTCTACGCGGTCTGGGTGATCGGCGTGCTTGTGGCTGGCATGACCGCCTTCTACATGTTCCGGCTCATGGGCAAGACGTTCTACGGTCCAAGCCACGTCCCCGATGGTGTCCACCCGCACGAGTCGCCCTCGACCATGTGGACCCCGCTGGTCCTGCTGGCGGCTGGGGCCGCCGTGCTCGGCCTCGCGGTCGGCTGGCCCCCCGATGCGGGGCTCATCCACCGGTGGCTGGACCCGCTCTTCGCGCCGGCCGAGGCCACGCTGGGGCGGCACGCGGAACAATTCCAGCTCCTGGGCGTCGACGGAGCCCTCGTGCTCGTGAGCGTCGCCATGGCCACGCTCGGTCTCCTCATGGCGATCCGCCTCTTCGGCCTGCGGCTGCCGCGCCGAGATGTGGAGCCACGCCCGGCGCTCGTCGAGCGCACGACCCGGCGCCTGCTCCCGCTCTATGCCGCTTCCCTCCACAAGTGGTGGGTCGACGACCTGTATCGTGGTGTCTTCTTCGTGATCGGCGGCCGCGCCGCGCGCGGAGCCTGGTGGTTCGACGTACACGTGGTCGACGGCGCGGTCAACGGTGTCGCGAGACTCACGACGGCCAGCGGCATGCGGCTCCGCCGCCTCCAGACGGGCCGCGTCCAGAACTACGCCCTGGGCATCGCCATCGGGCTCATCGCGATGGCGGCGGGCTTCCTCGTGCTGACGCGCTGACCGGCTCCGGGATCCGTCGAACGCGGTGAAACCGGGTGCACCGCGAGCCGATCGGGTGGGCGACCCGCGTGAGAAGCGTGGACGACGCCGTTCAGAACCATCGCTGCCGTGCGGCGCACACAGGAACGCCGGGCCTCGACTTCGAGGCCCGGCGTGCGAGTCGGCGGGGGATCAGTGGCCGTATCCCAGCGCCCAGCGGCTGCCTCCTCCAGGATTGTGGCCAAAGCCGCTGTACCCGCCGTCCCCAGCGGGCAGGGTTGCCGGATCGACGCGCGGGACGGGACCGCCCGCGCCCTGATCCCCCTGCCACTGCGCCAGGTTCCAGCGCGCCACGTCGGGCTCGTCGGGAACCGGGTTGACGCCCGCCCACTGGTAGCGGCTCCACTCGCGATACGGGGGATGGATGTTCGTGTGCATCGTCGAGGACCTCCTGTCCTGCTGTCATCACCAGCATCGCGACTCGCGCTGAGATCCACGTGATGGCGAACTGACAGGAGGCTGTGAAGGGGACCGCGACGGTCGTGGAGGCGACCCGGGGGGCGGCGAACCGGCCCTCCCCTGGCCGGTCGCTCGTCGCGGCGCAGGGCAACCGCGCCGCGGGCGCGAAGGGTTCGAGGTCAGCGGCTGGTGCCGTCCTCGACGATCTGGGCGCCCGGCGGCACCATGGAGGGGGGATGACGTGGGAACGCGACGAGCGTCGCGGATACCGCGAGGAGGATCGTGGCCGCCGCGGCGGCCGTGAGCGGCAGGCTGCGGCGGGACGCCCGCTGCTCGGCGCGCAGGCGCAGGAGCACCTGCCGGACCAGCGCGTAGATCGCGAAGGCGCCCACGAACACGAGGCCGTGGAGGGGCGGGTGGAGCAGCACGAGGGGCAGCGTGACGACCGCGAGCACGAGGCCGGTAGCCGATTCGAGCAACTGGGTCGGGATCCTGCGGGCGCCGACGCGCCGGTCCGAGGACCACACCCCCCACCGCGCGTTCGTGCAGCGCCCCGCGCAGCAGCCGGTGAAAAAGCAGCCGACCCGCCCGAGGGCGACCGCGGCGAAGAGACCGGGGGTGCTCGCGTCGAGGTACACGCCGATCGGCAGGTTGGACAGGAACAGGCCGCCGAGCGCGGCCAGCGGGGCCACGATGAGAAAGCCGTCGACCGCCCAGCCGGGCTTCCAGACCGGCTCGCCCGGATGGAGCACCGCGTACCACAACTTTGCCGCAACGAGCCCCGCAACGATCGCCATCAGTGAGACGAGGAGCGACGGGCCGACCGGTTCTTCCTCATGGGCGAGGATCGCGGTCTGGGTGATGAGCGCGACGAGGGCGCCGACGACGACGAGCACCGGCAGGCTCCCCGGCAGCACCGCCGGGATGCGGGCGAGCGGGGCCGTGAGCGCCCAGCGTGTTCTGAACAGCGGGGAGGGGTTTGGCGCGAGCGCCCAACGGCGCCACGACCAGGTCGTCGGCTGGAGGGCCGGGGAGGACGCACCATCCCGGCGCATCCGCCGGCTCGGCCCGGTGGCGGTCATCCCCGAGACGAGTTCGGCTGCCACCGACCACTCCCCGGGCTCGAGACCGTAGATCCAGGTGCTGATCGAGACGGGGCCACTGCCTGGAACGACGCGAGCAATCGTCTCGTCCTGCACGAAGGTGTCCCGCGGACCCGGCCGGCCGCGCACCCCGGCCCGATGACCGGTGAACCGGACGGTGGCAGCGTATGGTTCACCGTTCGAACCTGAGTCGAACCAGTGAGTCGCTACGAGCGCCTGCGGCTCGGTCTCCGCGGTCCCCTCGGCGACGTGGGAAGGCGATCGAGCCGCGGAGGGATCTGCGACGCGCGGCGCGTCGAGTGCGGCACCCGCCAGATGACCCGCTCGCCCGCGGCCGGGGCCGCTGCGGCGAGTCGCTCCTCGATGGGCCACCTGATCCACCTCCGCTGTCTGCACCCGAGTCAGGTACTACGACACTGTAGCAGCAACCGGCGAGACCCCCGCATGACGCCCCAGTGCACGCGCCACGGGCCGGACAGGCTCCTTCGGTGCTCCGCGACAGCGTGCGACCGGGAGGTGAGACGGAGGTGAGCGACGGCTGAGGAAAACCCGCGGACGTTCCTAGGATCTCGGCCAGCGCTCAGGCGCCGATCAGGTCGCTCTCAGCTCCCCGTGGCAGCGTGACCGCCTCGGGCCGTCTGCCTGCCCGCAGCCCCAATGACGCACGGAGACACACTTGTCATGAGCGCACACGAAATCGTCGTGATCGATTCGGCGGGGCAGGCGGCGGCGACCTGTGCCGTCTGCGGCAAGGACGTCGCGGCCGAATCGGGCGTGACCGCCCGATTCGACGGTCGTACCTTGCGGTTCCGGTGTCAGGGCTGCCTGTCCCGCTTCGCCGCGGATCCCCGAGCGATACCTCTCGGGCGGCCCGAGCGTCTGCTGCGACGGCGAGGAGCACGCGCACTGAGAGCGACCGGAGTTCAACCCTGACGGCGCCGACTCGCCGTGTGCCGTGCCGCCAGGTTCAGGT
>JAJYJR010000195.1 GCA_021789355.1 Chloroflexota bacterium
GTCGGTCGTGCGTGGAAACCGGTACTCGAACAGGTTGCCGTTGACCAGTGTGCCTTCCTCGTACACCAGGTCCTCGCGGAGCGCCACGCCGAGGCCCATCATCGCCGCGCCGACGTCCTGGCCTTCCGCGAGCTGCGGGTTGATCGCGCACCCGACGTCGCCGACCGTCGCGAGGCGGTTCACCCGGATCTCGCCCAGCTCCTCGTCGACCGAGACGTCGATACCGATCGCCGCGACCTCCCAGAAGAGCGGCACCTCCGCGGTCACGCCCTCGCGCCGCACGTAGCCGCGGCCCACCACCTCGCCGGAGGCGGTCGCGAACCAGTCCTGGATGATCCGCGACCAGTCGTAGCGGCGATCGCCGATCCGCACGCCCCCGCGCTCCTCGACCACCTGGAGGTCGGGGCCGCCGTGCAGCTCGCCGGCCCAGGCGATCAGCTGCTCCCGCGCATCCGCGGCCGCGCGCTGGATCGCCAGGCCCATGATCGGCGTGGTACGGCTGGCGCCGGTCGAGCGGTCATAGGGGACGAGGGCCGTGTCGCTCTGTACCAGCCGGACCCGCTCGAGTTCGACGCCGAGCTCCCCGGCGGCGACCTGGGCGAGGACGGTGGACGAGCCCTGGCCGAGCTCAGAGCTCCCCGAGTACACGATGACCGACCCGTCCGCCAGGACCCGCACGATCGCGCTGCTGGTGGGCTCGGCGCCGGCATCCGAGCCGCCGAGGGCAAAGCCCACGCCGCGGCCCGGCGCCGCCGGCTTCGACCGCTCGATCGACTCGCGGGCGAGGCGGAGATCGTCCGCCAGGTCCGCATCCATGCCGCGGGCTCCGGGCCAGGCCCGCTCGCCGGGGCGCAGGACGTTCCGGCGCCGCAGCTCGAGCGGGTCGATCCCCAGTCGGGCCGCGGCCTCGTCGAGTTGGGATTCCCCGGCGAACACGCCCTGCGGAGCGCCGAGCCCGCGGTAGGAGCCAGCCGGCGCGGCATTCGTGTAGACCGCGAGCGCCTCCGCCGTGAGGGCGGGGATCCGGTACGGTCCGCCGACACGCCGGGCGAGGCGGCCGGCGACGCGGGGCGTGTTCTCGGCATAGGGGCCCGCGTTGAGCCAGCAGGTCGCGCTTCGGCCGCGGATCCGACCGTCGCCGTCGAACGCCGTCCGGAGATGGATGCGCGCCGAGGCGCTGCGCGCGGTCAGGACTGATTCCTCGACGGACAGCGCCAGCCGGACGGGTCTGCCGGCCCGCAGGGCCAGCGCGGCGGTCAGCGGCTCGATCTTCGCATAGCTCTTGCTCCCGAACCCCCCGCCGACGTAGGGGATCGTGACGCGCACGGATGACAGCGGGAGGTGGAAGCAGCGGGCGAGCTCAGCCTGGACCATGAAGGCGTGCTGGGCCGAGGAGACGACGCTGAGGCCGTCACGGTCGAAGGACGCGATGGCCACGTACGGCTCCATCGCGTAGGCATAGGCCATCGGGTACTCGTAGATGTCGTCGAGGACCAGCGTCGCGCCCGCGAACGCCGCCTCGATGTCGCCCCAGCGGTGCTCGATCCGCGTGCAGAGGTTCGGATGGGCCCGCTCGATCGCCTCCGTCTCGCCGCCGTATGCGCCTCGCTCGGCCGAGCCGCCGTGGATGGCCGGAGCGCCGTCCGCCAGGGCCGCCACGGCGTCGATGACGAACGGCAGTGGCTCGTAATCCACGCCGATCAGTTCGAGCGCCTCATCCGCCGACAGGAGGTCCTCGGCCACGACGCCGACCACCGGCTCGCCGGCGTAGCGGACGCGGTCCACGGCAAGGATGGGATGGTCGCGCACCGCGTGGCCGTACAGCAGGTCGACGTCCGGCAGGTCGGCGGCCGTGACGACTGCCACCACCCCCGGGGCGCGACGTGCCGCCTCCACATCGATCGAGCGGATCCGGGCGTGGGCATAGGGACTGCGGAGCAGCCGGGCGTGGCACATGCCCGGCAGTGCGAGGTCGATCGTGTACCTGGCCGAGCCGGTGACCTTGGCGCGCCCATCGAGGCGCGGGACGGGGAGGCCGATCGGCGCGGGAGGAGCGGCACGGCCCGACGCCGGGGCGAGGGAATCCGGCACGGGGCGATCCTCCGGCCGGGAGCGGTGGCTCGCGCGGGACCCTCGATCGGTGCTCACAGGGTCAGGAGCCTCCCGAACCCCCGCACCGGCGTTCGGACGCCGCTCATCCGGAGCGCGTTCCAGAAGGTTGCCTGGCTGCTCGTCGTCACCGGGACCCCCAGGTCCTCCTCGAGCGGCTCGATCACCTCGAACGTGCGCAGCCCGCCACAGGAGATGACCAGCGCCTCGGCGTCCGGGGCCTGCCGGAGGACCCGGCGGCCCAGCCGGTACGCGACCTCCGGCGGCTGGTCGCCGATCTCGACGTTGCGGACGAGCCCCAGCCCGAGGACGGCGGAGACCTCGAGGCCGGCCGCCTCGAGGAAGGACCGGAGCATTGCGTTCAGGTCGTCGGTGTAGGCGGTCCCGACGACGACGCGCCGGACGCCGAGCCGGCGGAGCCCCTCGATGATCGACGTCGCCATCGTCGTGGCGGGGATCCCGGTGGCCTGCTCGATCCGGTCGATCACCTGGCGGTCGTAGCCGAACCCATGGATGAAGATGCCGGGCGTTCCGCACTGGGCGATGACGTCCACGCGGGCCGAGGCGACCTCTTTCGCGGCTCGATCCACCTGCTGCATCATCCGCTCGAGGTCCTCGGGGGTCACGCGGTCGATGAAGTACCGTGCGCAGACCGTGATCACGCCGTCCGGCGACGCCTTCGCCCACTCGTTCTCCGCCGTCGTCGCGGCGGACGGCGCCAGCCGCCCGATCCGTGCGCGCCATCCGTACATCGTGTCTCGAGCGCCTCGCTGCTGTAGCGGATACCGGTGCACCCGTTTGCACACATAGTCTACAGTCCCGTACCGCCCCCGCAGGTTTCACACATTCCGGGGAGGCGACCCACCCGAGGGGGTAGGAGCGTTCTGTTGCATACTGCAATATACTGGGGCACACTTAGCGAGTAGCAGGGGTCCGCCCGCTTATGGCCCAACGTTGACTCCCGAGAAGCGCGAGACAGCTGTCCCTTTGCCCCACAGGAAGAGCCGGCCGTGGACGGCCGGACTGGATGACGGCGGCGGGTGGTGCCGGACTGGTCCAGGTGCAGCGCAGCATGAGGAGGCTCGATGAAGCAGCTTGGCTTCCACAGGGTGTTGATCCTCGCGACCGCGGCAGTGGTAGCCGTCAGCGCCTGTTCGAGCGCGTCCACGCCGGCCCCGGCGAGCCAGGCGAGCGGTGGCGGTGGGGCGCCCTCCACCCCCGCCACGACCGCTTCCACGGCGCCCTCCCAGGCCGCGGACAAGACCATCTACTTCGGGTCCGGGGCCACACCCGGCTCGCCCGAGGACTACCTGATCCCGGTCTTCACCACGGCGCGGGACATCCTGAAGACGGAGGGCTACGACCTCCAGTACAGCTCGCTGGCAACGGATGAGGTCGTGGAGGCCGCCCTCGACCGCGGCCGTGTCGACGCCGCGCTGCTCTCGATGGTCGGGCTCCAGCGCGCCAAGAAGGCCGGCCTGCACATGACCTGGGTCGTCACGAACGAGACTCAGAACACGTTCGTGCTCGTCGTGAAGAGCGACGTCACAGCCCTGACCCAGCTGAAGGGCAAGAAGATCGGGACGCAGGATCCGACCTCCCTGTCCACCGCCGCGATCCCCGGGATCCTCGGCCCCGCCGGGCTTACGCCGAGCGACTACACCGTCGTCAACCTCGCGGGTTCGTCCAACCGGGCCGCCGCGCTCGCGGCCGGCTCGCTGGATGCCTCGATGATGCTCTACACGATCGCCCAGGATCTCATCACCAAGACCAACGGCAAGTTCAAGGTCTGGGGCGGCGGCGCGGCGGCGGGTCCGCCGATGATGTGGGAGGGGCTGGTCATCAGCGATGCCTTCCGTCAGAACAAGGCCGCCGCGACCGCGTTCGTGAAGGCCGTCCTCGGGGCCTACCAGAAGTTCTACCAGGGCGACCCCGCGGCGATCTGCAAGGACGCGATCAACCGTGGCTACAACGAGCTCCAGGGCCTCGACCAGGCCGGGTGCACGGCGGACCTCAAGCTCTACCAGCAGGAGAAGCTCTTCCCGGTGGACGGAGGCGTGGCCCAGAGCCTGTTCGATCCGATGATCACCACCCTGGTGGCGGCTGGACAGATGAAGCAGTCGGACGAGGTGCCGTACGCGGACTCCGTCGATCCCTCGTTCGTCCAGGCAGCCCAGCAGTAACGGAGTCCTCTCAGCATGGCGGTCCTCGTCGAGGCTGACCGTCCGGCCGGGTCCATCCGGACCGGACGGTCAGCCCGCCGCCTCATCGGACAGGTGGCCCGTCCCCCGCTCGTCGCCTTCGTCGTCATCGCGGCGGTCTGGTGGGGCCTCAGCCTCGGGCAGCCGAAGTACCTCCTGCCCAACCCCGCCGAGGTCCTGCAGCAGTTCTGGCAGCTCACCGTCGTCTCGCGGGAGCTCTGGGGGGCCCTCGGGCTCAGCGTGTACGCGCTCGTCATCGGCGGCGCGCTCGCCTTCGTCGTCGGAGTCCCACTGGGCGTGGTCATGGGGGCCAACCCGCGGGTGGAGAAGATCCTGGGGCCCTACGTGAATGCCTTCTACGTGGCGCCCGTCTCCGCCCTGGCGCCGCTCTTCGTCTGGTTCCTCGGCATCGACCTGGCGCCGCGAGCCGCGACCGTCTTCGTCTTCTGCGCGCCGGTCATCATCCTGACCTGCTATCGAGGCGCTCGCGAGACACCGCGGACGCTCGTCGAGGTCGCCCGGGTCTACGGAGCCAGCGACCTGCAGGTCTTCCGCAAGACCATCGTTCCCCACTCCATCCCGTACATCGTCACCGCGTCCCGGCTCGGGCTCGGTCGCGCGATCAAGGGAACCGTCCTGGCCGAGCTCGTGATCTCGATCACCGGGCTCGGTGAGCTCCTCTCCGGCTACTCCCACGTGTTCGACACGACGTCGATCATGGCGACGCTGCTCTTCCTGCTGCTCCTCGGCGTGGTCCTCACCTCGCTGGTGGGCCGGTTCGAGGTCGCGATCGCGCCCTGGAGGCAATCGTCATGAGAGCGCGGCTCCTCTCCCTGGTCGTGGTGATCGCCGCCTGGTGGCTGCTCAGCCTCGGCGCCTCGCAGTTCGGACTGCCTGGCCCGGACAAGGTCACCGAGGCGTTCGTGGCGCTGGCCACCAGCGGGAAGCTCGCCCTGGCCCTGGGCGTGACGCTGAGCTCGTTCGCGATCGGCGGGACGCTCTCGGTGCTGGTCGGCGTTCCGCTGGGGATCATCATGGGCGTGCGGCCCTGGCTGGGCCGCGCCATCGACCCCTACCTGACGGCCCTCTACGTCATGCCGTTCACGGCCGTCATCCCCCTCTTCGTGCTCTGGTTTGGCGTCGACGTGCTGGTGCGGATGGTCTTCATCTTCGCCTTCACCGTGCCGCAGGTGGCGATGGTCTGCTACGACGGGACGCGGAACACGCCGACCACCCTGATCGAGGTCGCCCAGACGTATCTCGCGAGCGGCCGTCAGATCTTCTGGAAGGTGATCATCCCGCACGAGGTTCCGTACATCTTCACCTCGCTCCGCCTGGGCGTCGGCCTCGCCATCCAGGGGATGGTCGTGGCCGAGCTCCTGATCACCTCGGTGAACGGGATCGGCTACCTGCTCCAGACGGCGAGCGCGACGCTGGACCTGCCGACCGTCCTGGCGGTGATCCTGTTCATCATGATCCTGGGCGTTGCGGCGGTCTCGCTGATGCAACGGATCGAGGATTCCGTCGCCCCGTGGCACCAGTCGATCCTGGCCGATTCTGGAGGCTCCGATGCCTGACCCGAGCACGAAGATCGCGATCGAGCACGTCACCAAGACGTACCGGACCCGCAAGCAGCGCGACTCGTTCGTCGGCCGGTTCCTCCCGCGGCTCCGGACGCAGACCATCGAGGTGAAGGCCCTCGACGACCTCTCCCTGACCGTGCCCGAAGGGCGGTTCGTCGCGATCATCGGCCCCAGCGGCTGCGGCAAGACCACGGCCCTGCGGATGATGGATGGGCTCGTCCACCCTGACGGCGGCCGCGTCGTGCTGAACGGCTCGGAGGTGGTGAGCCCGCGACGGGAATGCGGCTTCGTCTTCCAGGACTTCGGCCTCTATCCCTGGCGAACGGTGCTCGACAACGTCGCCTTTGGGCTGGAGATCCACGGCGTCCCGCGGGCCGAACGGTACGAGCGTGCGCAGCGACTGACCGACCTGGTCGGCCTCCGCGGATTCGAGCGCACGTTCCCGCACCAGCTTTCGGGCGGCATGCAGCAGCGTGTCGGCATCGCCCGCATGCTGACTGTCGAGCCCGAGGTGCTCCTGATGGACGAGCCGTTCGGCGCGCTCGACGCGCTCACGCGGCGCTCGATGCAGTTCGAGCTCCTCAGGATCCTCGCCTCCCAGGAGCGGGCCACCTCGGTCTTCGTCACCCACGACCTCGACGAAGCGATCCTGCTTTCGGACACCGTGATCGTCATGACCGCCCGCCCGGGCCGGGTGAAGGAGGTGGTCGAGGTGCCCTTCCCGCGGGCCGAGCGGGGCGAGGAGGTCATGGAGACGCCGCAGTTCGCGGAGCTTCGCCATCACCTCTGGACGAGCCTGCACGCCGAGCAGGCCGCCTGATCGCCCGCAGCGAGGTTCGCGCCGCACCGATCGCCGGGAGCCCCGGGCGGTCGCGGCTACCATCCCGGCAGCTCGTCCGCGAGCCAGTCGCCGATCTCCTCGTGCGCGAGTACCCGGTCATCGTTCTGGCAGTGGGCGCTCCCCCCTTCCTCCGCGGTGAAGATCCGCAGCGTCCGCCTGGCTGAGCTGGCCGTGGCGTAGAGGCGCTCGGCATCGGCGACGGGGATCTGCGTGTCGTCGGCGCCGTGGAGGACCAGGAGCGGGCAGGTGATGCGGTCGGCCACCCCGTTGAGCCGCCAGGCGTCGAGCTTCGCGGTCACCTCTTCCGCGGTGGTCGATCCGGTGACCCGGAGGGCGTGGTCGAGGGCGGTCGGCAGCGTCGAGCCCGGCCGTTCCAGCTGCTGACGCCAGGTTCGGCCGAAGTCCCAGACCGCACCCCAGACGACCGCGGCGCGGAGGCGGGGCTCGAACGCGGCGAACCGGGCGGCGCGGTAGCCGCCGAGGCTCGACCCGACGACCGCGATCCGCCGCCCGTCCACCAGGCCTGGCTCACCCAGCAGGTCGTCGAACGCGGCGGCGCCGGCCGCTTCCTCGTCGAGACGGTTGACCAGGCCGCGCTCGAGCACGGCCTCGCCCACTCCGGGGACGTCGCACAGGAGGGTTGCGATGCCGCGCTCGGCCAGGGCGGCGGCCAGGCCGATTCCCTGCTCCTTGGTGCTGTCCCAGCCGGGCAGGTAGATCGCGCACGGCGCCGGGACGGCGGCCGGTGGCCGGACGAGCCAGGCCGGAAACGTCGTCCCCTCGAAGGGGATCTCGCGCCGCAGGATCGGTGGCCGGGACCTTCGGGCGAACTCGCCGAAGAGCCGCACCGCCCGCCGCAGACCCTCCACCCGCCGCGCATCCTCCCACGGCAGGAACGCGACGGCCCACTGCAGGGCGAGCGCGGCCCGCCGGTACGATCCGGCGGCGCTCATCCCGTGCCCGGCCGCTCGCTGGCGCTCGGCGCGCGCGGCAAGGCCGTCGGCCACCGGCAGCCACGCCGCGTGCCATGCCTCGGCGTCGCCGGGGGGCGCGTGCCGCAGACGCTCTGCGGCACGCAGGACTTCACCCGGCGATCCTCCGACGAACATGGCACGCAGGGCGGCCTGGGACCAGGCGTAGTTTCCCGGGAACAGTTCGTACATCGGCGCCTCGCGTCCGTTCTCGGGCCCACTCGCCGATATCGTCCGACGGTGGGCCGCCTCGCCCGGTCAGCCCTCGATGGCCGAGCGCCGCACCCAGACCTGGCCGTCGAGCAGGTGCCGGGCGGTCCGGCCGACGCCGACGGCCTCAATCGGCCGGTCTCCGTCGGCCCGTGATGGCTGGACGATCGCGTCCATCACGCCGTAGGGATGGCCGATCCGCAGCGCATCTCCGTCCGGCCGGTCCGCCGAGGGTCGGGCGACCGCTTGGACGACCGTTCCCTCGATCCAGGCGGCAGCCGCCGTGGCGATGGCGCCGGTCACCATGTACGAGCGATGGGCCGTCTGCATCGACATCATCCGCCCGCAGAGGTCCATCGACGAGGCCGGCAACTCGGACCCGCCGCTCGTGCGGTAGGCCATCGGCGCGGCGACGAAGCCGACCTTCGGGAGTCCCGGCGAGCGGCTCGTGGCCAGGCCGCGGTCCGGCACGATGCCGATCATCTCGGCGACGGCCGAGCGCACGGCCTCCAGGAGGTCCGTGACGTCGGCCCGCGCCTCGATCGCCGGCGGCAGCTCGGAACCCGCCAGGCCGAGGTCGGTGGCCCGCACGAAGACGACGGGATTGCCCGCGTCGACGATCGACGCCTCGATCGTCCTGCCCGCGTCGAGCGCCACGCTGTCGATCGGATGGCCCGTCGGCAGCAGGCGGCCGGTGGCGCTGCCCGCCGGATCGACGAAGTCGAGCTGGATGCGCGCGCCGGACCCTGGGACGCCCGGGATCTCGTAGTCGCCCTCGACCACCGCGCGCCCACCCGCGACCGGAACGTGAGCCCGGATGATCTTGCCCGTGTTCGTGTTGTGGATCCGGACGGTCGTGAACGGCTCGACCGCGCGGACCAGGCCCTGGTCGATCGCGAAGGGACCGACGGCCGACGAGATGTTGCCGCAGTTGCCACCCCAGTCGACGAGCGGCGCCGGGATGCTGACCTGGGCGAACGTGTAATCCACGTCGGCGTCCGGACGGCTCGGGGGCCCGATGATCGCCGCCTTGCTCGTCTGCGATGTCGCCCCACCCAGGCCGTTGATCTGGCGGATATCGGGACTGCCGAAGGCATCGAGCAGGACGCGCACGATCGCCTCGCGATCGTGCGGCAGGTCGTTCTCGAGGAAGAAGACTCCCCGGCTCGTCCCCCCGCGGAGGATGGAACAGCGGATCGGCGTCACGTCCGGCATCAGGCACAGCCCTCCAGGCGGCCGTCGAGCGGAAGCCGGCGGCCATCAGTCAACGCGGTATCGGTCCTCGAGCAGCCGGACCTCCGGCAGGCCGACGAGTGCCTGCCGCTCGTCCCAGCCCAGCATCCGGTCGAGGAGCCGGCCTGCGTCCCCCGTCGCGCGGAGATCGCGGAACGCATCGCGGACGGCGGCGGCGCCCACCCGCAGCGCGGTGTTGGCGAACAGGATCAGGCGGTAGCCCATGGCCCCCAGCTCGGCGGCGCCGAGCAGGGGCGTCCGGCC
>JAJYJR010000196.1 GCA_021789355.1 Chloroflexota bacterium
GCGCAAGCGACCGTATCGCGGGGCGACGCTGGAACGCCGGTGGCTCGTCAGCACCGGAGGCTGGTCGGGCAACGAGGACCTGATCGCGGCGATGCAGTCGAACGTCATGTTCTGGATGCTGTCGTGGATGCGCTCTGAGCGCGGCGGCCACTACGAGTTCCGGTCGCGATGAGCCACTGGAACCGCCCCATGCGCGGCTACCGCTCGGCCCAGCTCATCTGCGACGCCTGCGGGCAGCGGATCACGGGCGAGGTCCGCATGGTCGGGTCGCGGCTGTACCACGTCCTGTGCGACCCCTCGGCGCGTCGGTCGGCTGCCGTCGAGGCACGGCTGGCAGAGCGGGCAGCGAGGCGGAAGGCATGAGCCACACCCTCGTCCTGTACCCGGCGAGCCTGCCACGATGAAGCGCCAGACGTGGCACGAGTTGTACGAGGCATCAGTGCGGCAGTCGATGGCGCTCGGTCATTCGCGCGAGACGGCGGAGGTGGCGGCAGGCCGGTTCGTGCGCTACGTGGTCTGGCTTGAGATGGGCGCTGGATACCACGCTCGCGTCATGGGACTCCCGCTGCCGAAACGACCGCCGAGCCTGCTGCGATGAGCGCACTACCGTCGCACGCGCATGTCTGGATCTGCATGAACGCCCTGCCGTGCGAACTCGGCACGCCACATTTCTGTCAGAAGCCGCCGGAGATCCGAGAGGACCCGGAGGCCAACGGCTTGCTCGACGATCTCGTCGTGGACGGCGGCATCCGCATGTTCCACATCGAGCGCATGGACACCGGCCACTGGTGGTTCGCCGTCTACCTGACAGACGGGACCCGGCTGAGCTTCAACCTGCACAGCGGCCGCAAGATCATCGCGCGGTACGACCGGGAGGACGTCGGGTGACCCGCCAGGGCGTCTTGCTCGTCGTCACCGATGGGCAACAGGATCACGACTCTCGTCTTGCATGTATCTCACGGGATGTGTACACTACGTCGCCAACAGGGTCGGCGACTCGTGACAACGCCTACCCGCTAGCCGCCCCGCCAGCGGCCCCTGTTGGGTATGGGGGAAGTCTCTCCGAGCGATGGCCGACCAGCAGCTCCCGAAGGACGACGGCGCGACACCTGCAGCCTCCCACCTGCGCGCGCGCGCGAACGTCTGGCAGGACCGCTTCCTAGAGGAGTACGCCCGGCTCGGCAACGTCACCTTCGCGGCCCGGCTGGCGGGCGTGGACCCCTCCACCGTCCGCGCCGCGCGAGCGCGACAGGTGGGGTTCGCCGTCCGCATGAAGGCCGCCGAGTACGGCTACTGCGACCGCATCCGACTGGAGATCCACCGCCGCGCCGTGGAGGGCGTGGAGAAGCCGGTGTTCGGCACTGTCGTCGACGCCAACGGCAACCGCGTCACCGGCCGGGTGGGCGAGGTCCGCGAGTACTCCGACCGCATGCTGGAGCTGGAGGCGAAGGCGCGCATGCCGGAGGAGTACGGCGAGCGCCTGCGGATCGACGTCGCCAGCGAGGCCCGCCGCATCGCCCGCGAGCTGGGCGCCACTCCCGAGGAGGAGGAGGCCGCGGTCGCGGAGGCCGAGCGCATCCTGCAGCGCAGGCGCGAGGAGTCGCGGCGCCGGGTCTGAAAGTTCCGAACTCGGCTAGCAGAAGTTCCGAACATCCGGGTAGAATGTTGCCAACATCCGCAGGGGAGTCACGGAAGTTGGCAACACTTCGGGAGATGACCTCGGCCGAGTTCACCGGCCAGATCGCGTCGCTGACCGAGCCGGTCCGCGTGAAGCGGTACAGGGCGGTGCTCGGGGACTGGTTCCCCGGCGGCCACGAGTGCGCCGACGCGGACGTCGTACGCATGGGGCAGCACGCTCCAGCCGCGGTGGAGGCGGCGCGGACGAAGGTCGAGGGTCTGGAGGAGATCAACCGCAACCTCACCGCGCGGCTGGTCGAGACGAGTGACGCGCTGACGGTGGCCTCCGACGAGATCGCCCGACTGAAGCGCGAGCTGGCAAAGGGCCACGCGGGCGAGCCCCTTCCCCCGATGACCGGCGAGTACAGCCGACAGGGGGACCTCGCCGTGCGCGGCATCCTCGGCAAGCTCGCGACCGGGCGGAAGGGCAGGGGCGACTGATGCCGACGCCGTGGTTCAAGACCCGCATCGAGGAGCTGGAGGACAAGCTGCACGAGGCCGAGGCGGCGCTGTCGAACGCGCTGGCCCGGATCGCGGAGCTGGAGGCGAGGGGGCCAGAGGCCGCGCGCGCGGCGTCCCGATCCGAGACGCCGAACCCGGGACCGGACCTCGACGCCTTGCCGTGGATCTCACGTGGGCTGCGGGAGCGACTGTGAGCATCGACGCGTCCCTGATCGGCTACGAGGCGGCCAAGATGGCCATCGCCCGCAGCCGCCACGCGCGGGTCGAGGGACAGGCCCTGACCGCGTGGCAGGTGGACCCGGTGGGTTGGGTCGAGACACGCCTGCACGGGACGCTGTGGTCGCGCCAGCGCCAGATCGCGGAGAGCGTGCGCGACAACCGGCGCACGGCGGTGAAGGCGTCGTACAACGTCGGCAAGAGCGCCGTGGCGGCCCGGCTGGCCTGCTGGTGGATCGACAGCCACCAGCCCGGCGAGGCGTTCGTCCTCACCACGGCCACCTCGGGATCGCAGGTGCGCGCGATCCTGTGGCGCGAGATCAACCGCGCCCACGCGGCCGGGCGGCTGATGGGCCACACCAACCAGACCGAGTGGTGGATCGGCAGCGAGATGGTCGCGATGGGCCGCAAGCCCGCCGACTACGACGAGGAAGCGTTCGCCGGGGTCCACGCGCGCTACGTGCTGGTGATCGTGGACGAGGCGAGCGGCGTCCCGGCCGCGCTGTGGACGGCGGCCGAGGGCCTGATCTCCAACGAGGGCAGTCGCATCCTCGCCATCGGCAACCCCATCGACGGGGTGTCGCGGTTCGCCGACGTGTGCAAGCCTGGGTCCGGCTGGAACGTCATCACCATCGGCGCGGACGACAGCCCCAACTTCACCGGGGAGCAGGTGCCGGAGGCCATCGCCGCCTCGCTGGTGAGCCGGACGTGGGTGGAGGAGCGCCGCGGGGACTGGACCGAGGCCAGCCCCATGTGGTCGACCTTCGTGCGCGGCGAGTTCCCCGAGGAGTCGAGCGACGGCGTGGTACTGCAGTCGTGGGCGAAGCGCTGCCAGCTCGACCCCGACAGCGAGGCGCAGGCCGAGCAATGGGCGCAGGAAGAGCCCAACGAGCTGGGCGTGGACGTGGGCGCGGGTGGCGACGAGACAGTGATCTACCATCGCCGCGGCGCGCGCGCATCGATGCTGTGGCACGGCCAGACCCCCGACTGGCCGCAGGCCACCGGGCACGTCGTGGATGCCATCCGGCAGACCGGCGCGCGCCGGGTCAAGGTCGACGTGATCGGCATCGGCTGGGGCGTGGTGGGCAGGCTGGAGGAGCTGCGCGAGCAGGGCGCACATGCCTGCGAGGTGGTGGGCGTGAACGTGGCCGACAGCCCGCGCGACCCGTCGCGCTTCGTGAAGCTGCGCGACGAGATCTGGTGGACGGTCGGTCGCGACAACTCGCGCACGCTGACGTGGGACCTGCGCGCGGTCGACGACGCGACGGTCGGCCAGCTCATCGCCCCCAAGTACGTGCAGGACTCGGCCGGTCGGATCAAGGTCGAGCGCAAGGAGGAGACGCGCAGGCGCATCGGCCGCTCCCCCGACCGCGCCGACGCCCTGCTGCTGGCGTTCTACGAGCCCAACGTCATCGTCGAGGGCGCGACCGACTATGCCTACGGTCTGGTGAAGTGCTCTGGCCCGTGCGGGCGGTCGTTCGTATGGGCGCCGCTGCGCCCGTGCCCGTATTGCGGCACGAAGGCGCCCGAAACGTTCGTGAAACCGCCGGGCGTGGCGTAATGAGCCGCTGGCACTTCGCCAACGACTCCGCGAGGTTCTGGTCTCATGTCGACCGCAGCGGTGATTGCTGGATCTGGACAGGGAGCCGATATACCGGGCGGGGTAACGGATACGGCCAGTTCCACGTCGGCGCGACCACCGTGGGAGCACACAAGTGGGCTTGGGAGGAGGCGAACGGTCCCGTTCCCGCAGGACTGAACGTCTGCCATCATTGCGATGTGCTCCTGTGCGTGCGGCCGTCACATCTCTTCGTTGGGACGCAGGCGGACAACATCGCAGACGCGATGTTGAAGGGACGCATTGCAAGCGGCAGGCGGCACGGCAGCCAAACGCACCCGGAGGCGTGGCAGCGCCCAGCACGCTACTGCAGTATCGCCGGGTGTGGCGAGCGACATTACGCTCGCGGATTGTGCAGTCGCCATTACTTCAGGGAATACGACTCTCACCGCGAGCGGGCGTCATGAATACCGAGACGAAGCGCACGCTGGCGCTGGCCCTGACGTGCCCCGCGTGCCCCGGCTCGGAGTTCACGAGCTGGCCGAGCCACTACCGGACCCGCGCGCACCGTGAGTCGCTGGCGCGCCGGCAGGCGGTCGCGCGGCAGGCCGACGCGTTCATGTCGGCGGTGGGGCGGTGGACGAGCCTGCACGTCGACGACGCGGACTGGCCGCTCCACCTGCAGCGCGAGGCCGACGGCAAGTGGGTCGCGACGATCTACCCGCCGGACGCGCTGGACGCCGTGCTCGGCGCGGCCGCGCAGCGCGTCGTCCGGTACGCGCCGAACAGCCCGCTCGCTCAGGCGCAGGCCGAGTCGAGGACGCCGCGCTACTGGCGCGGCGAGTCCTACGCGGGGCTCGACGAGGCGCTGCGCAACGCCGCGCTGGCGCTGACGACCGAGGGATGGCCGGAGGGGAGAGCATGACGCCGCTGGGGTACGCCGCGCTCGTGGTGTGGGCGACGGTCGCCGCCGCCATCGTCTGCGCGATCACGCTGGTGCTCGTGGCGTGGAACGAGACGCGCTGACGCCAGAGCGGGCCTGCGAGGCCGGGGGTGGCTGAGTGCTGTACTGGCTCGTCATGGCGGTGGTGGTGGCGCTGTTCCTCGGCATCCTGATCTGGTACGGCCACCGGGACGACTGGCTGTGAGCGATACCCATTGACAGACTCGCGGCCAGCGATATAGAGTCTCCTCGTTCGGGAAACGCAGCAAGGGAGATCGGAGATGGAGGAGCAGAGGGACCCGCGGAGACCGCTGACCCGCAGGATCGAGGAGCGGCAGCGAGTCACCCCGGGGGCGGCCACCACGGCGAGCGCGCGGGCGCAGATGCGGCGGGCCCTGTGGAAGAAGGGCGTCCCGGCGGGCGGCTGGGTGGATCGGGCGCTGCGCGGAGAGCTGCGGTGAGGCGGCGGGACGCGCGCCCCTACCAGCCCGAGGACGCGCCGTTGGCGGTGCTGCTGGCCGTGGTGCTGGCGGTGTTCGTCCTCGCGCTGGTCGGGCTGGCGCTGATCCAGCCGTACCTGTCGTGAGGACGCGCGCCTTCGCGGGGCTGTGGCGCGACGTCTGGCTGGCAGCGGCCGGGCAGGGGCTCGACCTCGCCACGGCCCTGCTCGCCTTCCGCTACGCCGCTGCCGGACACGAGGGCAACCCGCTGATGGCCGCGGCCTACGCGCAGGACGGCCCGCTCGGCCTGCTGCTGGCGAAGGGCAGCGTGACGCTGCTCGCGCTGGGGCTGCTCTGGCTGTACCTCCGCCGCCCCGCGGCCGAGCGCGGCTGGGGCCGGGTCGGGCTGCTGATGGTGGCGACGGCGGGGATCGTCGGCGCGGCGACCAACGTGGCGGGGCTGGCCGGGTGGTGACCCCGCCGCGGTACGTGTGCATCGAGTGCGGGGCAGGGTTCCAGCGCCGGGTCGACCTGCGCGTCCACTGGCAGCGCGAGGGCGACGGCCCCCGGCAGGCGCAGCAGGACGCGCAGGAGCTGACGCAGCTCAAGATGGGTCGGACGCAGGTGCGGCACCTGATCGTCGCGGAGGAGGTACCGGAGCGGTGTGTTTGACCTGCGGATGCGGCCGCTCCAACGACCCGCACGGCGACGCGCGCAACATCGTCATGGCGCAGCTCACGGCCGCGGCGCAGGCGGCAGGCATCGACCCCACCGCGGCGGCGGCGAACGTGCTGGCCACGGTGGGCGGCCGGAAGGGCGACCTCAAGGGCGCGCGCAAGGCGCTCGGGAAGATCGTCGAGGGCGTCGCCCCGGGGGAGCAGCCGTGAGCAGGGGCCACCGCAATGACAAGCGCGTCGCTCGCCGGGTGCGGCACGACATGGAGCTGGCGCAGCGCAAGCGCGACGACAAGCTCACCCGCCGCATCCTCGACGCGGTGGCGAAGGCGCCCCTCTCGGACGCGCAGCTCGCGCAGGTGCGCGCCGCGCTGGTGGAGACCGGCGAGAACGGCGAAGGACGGCGGGAAACCATGCTGGAGTGGGATCCATCGAGTACGAGCGCGACGTCCGTCCCTGACGGTCCCGCGCCATCTCGCGAGTGGCGTAAGGCGAAGGCCGTCGACGTGCTCACGGAACTGGGCGGGGAGGTCGTCGAGACGCGCCCCGAGGCTCCCGCTCCGGGCACGCTGGCCGGGATCTATCCGGCGGTCTCGACGCCGCCGGAGTATTTCCGTGTGCCGGGGGCCTTCAAGGCGCCCCCCGAGGCTCGTCGCTGACCCTGCCCCTGCCCTCCGGGCTCGACCCGTGGGCGGTCCTGTTCATCGCCGCCATGACCGGCATTCTCGGCGCGTTCCTGCGCGGCGACGTGCTGGTGCGGGCGCTCTACGATGAGCAGGTGCGGATGCGGCAGACGGCGGACACGCAGGTCGAGCGCAACACCGACGCGGTGGTGCGGCTGACCAGCGTGGTCGACAAGCTCGCGGCGGTCAGTCAGGAGCGCGACCGCGTGTTCGAGCGGGCGCTGGACGGGATCAGCGACGACCTGCACGGCGGAGGGCCGGGCGGTGGACGGTAGCAGGTGGGGGGATCTGGCGCGGCTGGCGGCCGGGCTGGTCCCCCTCGGGCGGCTGACCTCGGCGCTGCGGCACGACCGCGACGCCTCCGAGGCGCTGCACCGGAGGGCCATCGAGGCGCGCATCGCCTCGGAGCAGACGGTAGCGGACGCGACTCTCGCAGCGGCGCATGCCATCGCTACCAGCCGGCGCTCGGAGCGGGTGCTCGCCTCCTATCGGCGGGCTGAGCAGGTACAGCGGGAGGCGCATCACTGAGCATGGACTCACTCGATGCCGCATCGGTCGTCCTGATCGTGTTGTGGGCAGTGGACATCCGGGCCACCTACCTCCAGTGGACCATCTGGCGGCTCGACCGGCGCAATGTGGCGCTGCGCTCACGGCTGCTGGCCGGGATACTGCTGACGGTGGCGGCGAGCGCAGTGGCGATGCTCGCGGCGTCGCGGCTGCTGCACCTGCGGATGCCGGAGGGCGACCTATTCGGCACCGCCGTGCTGGTGTTCATCCTGATCAGCCTGCCGCAGGCGCACTGGCTGTGGCAGTGGTGGCGGGACTGGACGTGACCTGCGACGTCCGCATCGGCCGAGTGGGGAGCCTGCGCCGCTGCGGTCTGCCCGCCAGCGAGCTTCGCGGCGGCCACCCGGTCTGTCACTTCCACCGGGCCTACCGGGGGAAGCTGACGTTCCTCACCCCGACCGGGACGGTCGTCGAGCGGAGGGCCGAGCCGTGCCGGTGACCATCACCGACGTCACCTACTTCGCGCCCTACGACGACGTGCCGACCGCGCTGGTGGGGCTCGTCAACAGCGCGCTGCGCACGATCCACATCGACATCTACGGCTTCACCTACGGCCCGCTGATGGACGCGCTGATCGCGGCGCACCAGCGCGGCGTCACCGTCAACGTCGTGGCCGACCACACGCAGGCCGAGGGCAGGGCCGAGCGCCCGCAGCTCCAGCGGCTGGTCGACGCCGGGATCGCGCTGCTGGTGGGGACCAGCAGCCGCGGGGCCATCGACCACTCCAAGTACGTCGTGATCGACGCGAGCGTGGTCGGCTTCGGCTCGTTCAACTTCTCCGCCAGCGCCGAGTCGCAGGACAACACCTTCAGCGTGCGCTCGGACGCGGGCATCGTGCAGGCGTTCCTGCGCAACTGGCAGCAGGTCCACGACGACGCGGCGGGCAAGCATCCCGAGTGGCAGGTGCAGTCGTCGTGACGGAACGGTCAGGGCGTGCGGCTGTGACGCGCCGATACACGATGCGGTGCCCGCACTGCGGCGACATCGAGATCCACGCCAGTTCGCTGCGCGAGGCCATTCGCCAACTGAAGGAGCACGCCGAACTCGCACACGGCGAGTACATCGAGCGGGAGACGGTGCTGTCGTGACTGAGCGCGGCGCGCTCAGGGAGGTGGGACGTGGCTGAGCGCAAGCTGGGGCGGCGACCGCCCATTCCCGACCGCCCGAGGCTGCGACTCGGGACGTACCTGCGGGCGATCCCCACCGCGCCGCCGTCGGCCGATCACTTCGCGAGGGTGCCGTCGTGGATCCTCGGCGGCAACGACCGCTACAGCGACTGCGGGCCGGTGTCGGTCGCCAACGACCGCCTGCTTGTCTCGACCTACCTGACGGGCAAGCCGCAGGTCGTGTCGAAGGCGGCCATCTTCGACCTCTACCGCCGCAGCGGCAACCCGGGGTTCGATCCGGCCACCGGGAGCGACGACGGCGGCGTGGTCCTGCAGGTCATGCTGGAGGCGCTGCTGGAGGGCGGGATCGACGGGGTGAGGCCGGTCGCGTTCGCCTCGGTCGACCGCACCAGCCTCGACGAGATGCGGGCCGCGGTGGCGATCTTCGGCTCGCTGCTGGTGGGCGTGAACCTCGACGTGGCGCAGCAGCGCCAGAAGCTCTGGGACTACCGCCCCAGCGCCGAGTGGGGCGGTCACGCCGTGATGTGCGGACGGTACTCCGAGTCACCCGACCGCACGGGGGTCGTGACGTGGGGCGCGGTCACCGACGTCACGGATGCCTTCATCGCGCACCAGCTCGACGAGGCGTGGGTCGTCATCTGGCCGGAACACCTCGGCACTCGGGCGTTCGAGGAGGGGCTGACGCTGGCCGCCCTCAAGGCGGACTTCCTCGCCCTGACCGGGCGGCCGATGCTGCCGCAGCCGCCGGGGTACGTCGCCCGCGCGCTGGGATGCCTGCAGGGGTTCCTGCGGAGGCTCCACCGATGACGCTCGCCGGCACGAGCCCGGTGTTCGGGCCGCCGACGCTCTCGCAGGACGCGTGGACGACGGCGCTCGCCAAGAGTCCGGTCGCGCCGGACTCGGCCAGTCTCTACGCGCTGGTGGTGGCATCCGGCATGGACCCGGCCGTCGCGCTGGGCCAGTTCGCCGCCGAGTCGTCGTTCGGGACGGCGGGCTACGCCGCGATCACCCACTCGTGGGGCAACAA
>JAJYJR010000197.1 GCA_021789355.1 Chloroflexota bacterium
GGCCCGGTGCCCGGCGAAGCCGGTGAGACCCGACGCGCACCGAGACAGCGCCCGCTGCCTGACCGCGCCTGGACTTGCGTGCCCGGATTCATCAGGCCTTCACGTGCATGCCTTCAGAGTGGCACGAGTGGGCTCGGCCGCGTCGACCGCGCCACGGGAGGGGCCCGTCTGGCCCTCACCATGCGGATGCAGGAGGCACATCCATGGGCAAGGGCGGACGATGATGACCCGCGCACACATCCGTCCCGCTCGCCCCCTCGGGTCACGCGCCATGGTCGTCCCGCTGCTCGCCTCACTGGCGCTGGCTGGCTGGACGATCGTGCTCACAGACGGCTTCCGCCACCGCGTCCTGCTGCTCGGCCCACACCGCGGCTGCATCCTGTGGCAGGACGGTCGGACCGACGCGGCCGGCTCGGGCGTCGGACACCTGTCCACGCCCGACGGCCCCGACCCGCTGCCGGTCGGGGCGGTGCCCGGGACGTGAAGCCCCCCACGGGCACGCGGCGGATCGCGCTGGCCGCGATCGCGGTGGCCGGCATCATGGTGGCCGTCCTCGCGGCGTGCGCCGGCGGCGCGACCGGGACCCCGGCCGGGTCCGCGCCCCCCGGGTCCTCCGGCGGACGCGCGGGCGCCTCCCTCCCGGCGCCGCCGGCCACCGCACCACGGCAGGCCCTCCCGACTACCGGCCTCGGCGGCGATGTCTGGGATCAACCGGGCGAGACCGAGGACGCGAGCATGGTGGGCGACCGGCCCACCGTCACCTTCCGAGGCGACGCGAGCTGGCAGATCCAGCACCCCTCGACGGCCGATCACCCGACCGAGGCGTACACCGATGCGCCGTCCTACCTGCCGGGGCAGATCCTGCGCCTGGCGGTCAGCACGGACGCGCCGGCCTACACCGTGGCGATCTTCCGCCTGGGTGCCACCGTGCAGCCGATGGGCGACTCCACGGTGCAGCCCGGCCTCCGGCAGGGCGGGCCGATCGTGGACCCGGTCACGAAGCTCGCCCGGGCGGGCTGGCAATACACCTACAGCCAGCCGATCCCCGCGAACTGGCCGAGCGGCGTGTACCTCGCCAAGGTAAGCGGGATCGGCGGGACCCAGGGGTACGCCACGTTCGTGGTGCGCTCCACCCGCACCAGCCGCTACCTGTTCGTCAGCAACACGCTCGACTACGCGGCCTACGACCGCTGGGGCGGAAGCAGTCTCTATTGGACAGGCGTCGGCGATCCGGTACCCGGTGTCCACGCCGCCGTCGCGGTGAGCCTGGACCGGCCGTTCGCGGACGAGTCGGGCGCGGGCCAGGTGCTCATGATGGAGGCTCCCTTCATCGCCTGGCTCGAGGGCCACGGGTACGACGTCACCTACACTACCGACTACGACCTCTCGACCCATCCCGCCGATCAGCCGCTGCCCCGCGCGGTCCTCTTCAGCGGCCACGGCGAATACTGGGGGGCGCCGCTGCGCGACTGGCTCGACCAGCACGTGCTCCGACAGGGCGATCTGGGTTTGGGCCTGTTTGCCGCCGACACGGGGTACTGGCAGGTAAGCTTCTCGGATCCCTCGGCGACCGGCCCGCGAACCATCGGGTTGTACAAGGACGCCCGGTTCGATCCGGCGCTGGCCGCGCGCTGCCCGAGCGGCTTCACCCGCCACGCCAACGCCTTTCGCAGCCTGCCCTGCGGCGTGGGACGCCGGGCCGGCAACCTGCCCGAACAGGCGCTCTTCGGGATCCAGTATGGGAATGTGGTGCCCGGCTACTACGCCTATCGATTGGCGCCGGGGGTGCCGGCCACCCTCCTGGCCGGGACCGGGCTCGCGCCGGGGGACTCGCTCGGACAGATCGCGGGCGGCGAGGTGGACCGGGTCTTTCCGGGGCTGCCGAGCCTGCCGGGCGACCACCTGTTCGCGTCCACCATGACCGTGACGCGCGGCGGCACCAACGTGGCCGCCCAGGCGATGACCCGGAGCCTTCCTTCGGGCGCACGGGTCTTCGCCAGCGGGACCTTCTGGTGGGGCTGGGGCCTTGAGCCCGGCTTTGCCGCATCCCACGGCGTTCCCACAGGGTTCGCGACGCTAACGGCCAACCTGCTCGCCTGGCTCACGGGGGGCTGAGGCCGCACGGCTCGTTCCGCGCCCTGCGCAGGCCGGGGGGCCAGTCAGGCAGGGCCCCTGGCAACTCCGCGTCGTCGGGTCTGCTCCGCTGTCCCGCTCGTTGTCGCCGGTGCCGCGTGCCGGGGCCGCGGACCGCGCGCGGCGCGGTGGGACGCGCCCGGCGCCATTGGCCCACCCGGCTCCCCCGGGGAGGTCGCCGGGGTGACCGCTCCGACCGCTGCGGGATGCTCCCCCGGCCGGAGACCGATGAGCCAGGCGAGGCCCTCGGGGGTGATGGTCGTGGACCTCCGACGCAGCGCATCGGTGAGCAGGCGCTCCTCGGCGACGGCGGCCGACCACGCCGGACCTCCCGACGGCAGGGCCTCCCGGTCGGCCCGCCGCGCGCGGATCCGCCGGACCAGCTCGTCGATCGGGGCCCCCTCGGTCGAATCGATCGAGGGGACTGCGGCCACCGGTGTCGGGCGCCCGAACAGGGATGTCAGGCGCTGTCCCAACGAGCCGGAGGCGGGGCGCAGGCGCTCGGTCATGCGCCTCTCCGTTCGGGATCCCGCGGCGCCCCGAGGCTGCCCGCGTAGATGTAGCCCGTGAGGTCCTTGGCGTGGGGGTCGGGCGCGGTCTCGGCGGGGAGGTCGGGCAGCCCGACCTCATCATCACGCGAGGGGCGGATCCAATCGAGCAGAGGGCGGTTGATGATGATCGTGCCGACCCGCGCCCGGTGCGTCTCGCCGGCGGCGACGTACTCGATCCAGGCCTCCGTGAGCGGCACCATCGGCTTGCGCAGCCGCAGCAGCTGCATGGGGTCAGCCCCCGGCAGGGTGTGGAGGTGGCCGTGAATGGTGTACGGGCCCGTCTGCAGGGTGACCGGATAGGGGCGTGTCCGACCCCGCCGCGCCGGGTTGCCGCGCGGTCCCGCGGCGCGCACCGCGAGCAGCTCGTCGCGCTCCACGGTGAGCGCGTGCTCCTCGCGGCCGCGCCCATCGTCGAGGGCCACCACGAGGACATCGGTGAGCTCGAGGCGCGCGTGCTCGTTGAGAGTGTCCGAGAGGCGCTCCTCGTCAAGGCGCAGGAACCCGAAGAGGCGACAGTCCTCGGCGTAGGCGGCGAACTCCACCTCGGCCCTCTCGGGCTCGCCGCCCGGCTCGGGTGCCGGTTGCTCGGCCCCGAGTGGTGGGGTGGAAGCGGCGCCGCGGAAACGGCGCAGCCGCTCGATCATCGTCCGCGTCCCGGGTACATCACGCGCCCCCTCAGGCCGACGCGCCCCGCCGTCGCGGGGTGCGGGCGGGAGACGCCTCGAGGATGGCGGGCGGGACGATGAGCAGGGTCGGGTCGGGGCGGGGTGGGGCCGCGGCGAAGAGGTCGCAGAACAGCGCCACGAGCTCGGGGTCGAACTGGGTGGTGGCGTGCGCCCGCAGTTCCTCGACGGCCGCGGCATGGCCGATCGCGGTGCGGTACGGGCGGTCGCGCACCATCGCGTCGTAGGCATCCGCGACGGCCACGATGCGGGCGCCGAGCGGGATGTCGGCGCCCCGCAGGCCGTAGGGGTACCCGTGCCCGGAGTACCGCTCGTGGTGGTGGAGGATGATCGCACCCGCGTCCTTGACCGCCGCCACCTCGTCGATGATGACCTGCCCGATGCGGGGATGCTGGACCACGGACTGCCATTCGTCGGCGGTCAGGGGGCCGGGCTTCTCCAGGATCTGCTCGGGCACCGCGACCTTCCCGATGTCGTGCAGCAGCGCCGCGACCCGGACGCGCTCCACCTCCTGCTCGGGGAGATCGAGCGCGCGAGCCATCCGCACCGCGATCGCGGCAATGAGCGAGGACGGCTTGCCCCGATAGTGGGGCAGCGGCGCGATGACCGCCGAGAGGGCGGCCTCCGCGGCCTGCCGCGCGAGGTCGCCGACCTCCGTCGCCCGCGCGCGGCCCGCCACCGAGATCGGGGCGCGGGGGATGCGCGCGCTGTCGTCGTCGACTTCGGCGAACACGAAGGTCTGGTTGCGTCCGAGAGACTTGGCCGAGTACATCGCGGCGTCGGCGTCGCGCAGCAGCTGGTCGACGCGCAGGTGCTGGGCCTGCCCCCCGGCGATGCCGATGGAGACCGAGACGGCGAGGTCCTCGGTCCCCTGGCCGCGGAAGCGCTGCTTCAGCACCAGCAGCCGGAGCTTCTCCGCGACCACGGTCGCCTCGTCCACCGTCGTCTCGGGCAGCACGACGACGAACTCCTCCCCGCCGTATCGGCCCACGAAGTCGGTCTGGCGGGTGTGCGAGCGGAAGACCTCGGCGACGCCGCGCAACACCTGGTCGCCCACCTCATGGCCGTACGTGTCGTTGATGCTCTTGAAGCGGTCGAGGTCGATGAAGGCGATCGAGAGCGGCCGGCCGTACCGGGCCACCCGCTCCATCTCGGCAAACAGCTGCGCGAGCAGCGTGGGGCGGTTGGCGACTCGCGTCAGCCGATCGGTGGTGGCGGCCTCCTGGGCCGCGCGCAGGGCGTCCACGATGGCATCCAGCTGACGTGCCAGCGGCGTCAGCGCGCCGAACCGCCGCGGGTCGCCGGTCGGCTCGGGCGAGCCCCCCGCCACCGTCGCCATGCGGGCCCCGAAGGCCTGCACCGTCCGGCGCAGCGTGAGCGCCGCCACGGCCACGCTGAGCAGCGCGACGAACGCCCCGAGCGCGAGACTCAGGACGACCGCGCGGTCGGCGCCTGACACCTGGGCCAGGAGGACAACCACGGCGAGCAGGGCGGCCGGCACCCACGCGGGAGACACGCGCAGCCTGGTCATGGCGCCGAGCGTAGGAGTGGCCCGCCCACCCCGACAGACGCCGGAAAGTACGGGGCTCGCGTACCCATTCGGCCCACGGTCGCGCTGGTCCGGGCCGGACACTCGGATCGGGCCACGGTGAGTGGGACGTTGCGGAGCCCGGCCCTCCGTCCGCCCCTGACCGCAGATGAACAGCGACGCGCGGCCACCGGCGATTCGTCGATGGCCGCGCGTCAGCGCTGAGCGGCTGGTGCACCGCCCCGACGCATGGTCCGGTGCGCCACCCCGCTCGGGGCGCGCACCGGCTCGTTACTTGGTGAACCCCTCGAGCTTGTTTGCGGCGACGACGAACGACATGTCGTACGTCTTGCTCAAGTCGACCGGCCCGTTGATTTTACCGGCGAGCTTCTCCACGGCAAGCACGGTCTCCGGTCCGTTGGCCGGCATCATGCCATCGGGCAGGAACTGCCCCTTGTCCAGGGCCAGCGCGCTGATGTACTCATCCTTGGTGCTCAGTGCGTTGGAGACGAAGTCGGCCGGCATGTTGTTGGCGATGTCGGCGGCGCTGTGGGTGTTGATCCAGTGCATCGTGGCGACCAGCGCGTCGACCACGCGCTGCACCGCGTCCCGGTGTGCGTTCACCCAGTCGGTGCGGGCGATGATCGACGCAGTCGGCCAGGTTCCACCCAGCCACTGCTGCGTGCCGGCCGTGGTGGCGAGGTCGATGGCCGAGTAGCCCACACCCATCTTCTCGATCGCGTTGACGGTCGGTTGCGTCGTCATGCCGCAGACGATCTTGCCGTTCTGCAGCCCGCTGATCAGGGTCTGCCCGGCTCCCACGCCCACCCGCGTGAACTGCTGGGTGGTCAGGTGATACCGCGCCGCCAGGTACAGCGTGAGATCGTCGGTCCCGGAGCCGAGGTCCGTAACGCCCACGGCCTTGCCCGCCCAGTCGGCGGGGCTCTGCACGTTGGAGCCCTTGGCGCACATGATGCGCTCGCCCGGGGCGCCGCTGAGCTGGACGACGTCGACCGTCGCCTTGCCCTTCAGCTGGAAGTCGATGGTGTGCACATACCACGCCCCCGCCATGTCGACCTGCCCGGAGACCATCGCCGTTTCAGCCCCTACGCCCCCGTTCTGCTCGGTGCTGAGCTCGACGTTCACCCCGTACTTCTTGTAGAAGCCCAGGTTCTGGGCGAGCTGGTAGGGCAGGTAGATCTGCTTGTCGATGCCGCCCACCATGAGCCTGACCGTCGGCATTCCGGCGGACGCGCTGCTGCTGCCACTGCACGCCGCAAGGCCGACCACCAGCGCGGCGACCGTCGCTCCCGACGTGAGCCGCATGACCAGGGATCCTCGATTCATGTGCTGCTCCTCCTCACCTGGCTGACGGTTGCCGGACTCGCCCCTTGCCGCACTACGTGACTGCGGCCTCGGCGAGCTCGGCGGAGGACGGCGGCCGCCAGGAAAGCAGCCGACGCTCCAATTGGGCCATCAGCGCCTCGGCGCTGAGGGCAAGGATCCCGATGACGAGCATCGCCGCGAACACGCCGTTGGCGTCGAAGGTGTTCTGCGCCGTGGCGATGACCAGGCCGAGCCCCTTCTGCGCTCCGAGGAACTCCCCGACGATCGCCCCGATGATCGAGAAGCCCAGCGAGACGTGCAGGCTCGCGATGATCCAGGTCAGCGCGGACGGGAGCACGACGTGCCGTGTGATCTGCAGGCGGGAGGCACCCAGGATCCGCGCGTTGGCCACCAGGTTGCGGTCGACATCGCGGACACCCTGGAAGGCATTGAAGAAGACCACGAAGAAGACCAGGACGGCGGCCAGCACCACCTTCGACGACATGCCCAGGCCGAGCCAGATGATGAAGATCGACCCGAGAACGATGCGGGGAAGGGCGTTGACGACCTTGATGTAGGGCCCGAGCACGTCGGCCAGGTAACGGAACTCGCCCAGGGCGACCCCGAACACCACGCCGCTCACCACCCCGGCCAGGAACCCGAACAGGGCCTCCTCGATGGTGATCCCGATCTGCTCCCAGAGCGACCCGTACGCCGTGCCGTGCTCGGCCCAGTCGACCAGGCGGCTCACGATCCCCACCGGGGAGCCGAAGAAGAACGCATCGACGATCTTCGCGTCGGTCAGCAACTGCCACCCGCCGACGATCAGCACGAGGGTTGCCAGCCGCCCCGCGTAGGTGAGGATCCGCCGGCGGCGGCGCCGACGCATGGCCTCCGCGGCGATGGAACCGGCATCCCCTGCCGCGCTGCCGGATCCTGCGGCTGCTGAACGCGCCGGCAGCTCGGCGTCCTGCGTCATGCCTGGCCCCCAGCAGGCGCCGGAATGGCCGCGGTGCGGGCATAGGCGCGCCCGACCTCGCTCCGGAGCGACTCCCAGATCTGGTGATGCAGCTCAAGGAACCGGGGTTCGAAGCGGATCTCCTGGACCGCGCCCCGGGGCCGCGGCAGGTCGATCTCGTAGACCGCCTTGACCGTCCCCGGGCCGGCCGTCATCACCACCACGCGGTCGGCGAGCCCGATCGCCTCCTCGAGGTCGTGCGTCACGAAGATCACCGACGGCCGGGTCTGCTCCCAGAGCGCCAGCAGCTCGTTCGACATGATCGCCTTGGTCTGCACGTCGAGGGCGCCGAACGGCTCGTCCATCAGCAGGATCGACGGCTCGTTGATGAGGGCCGCGGCGAGGCTGACGCGCTTGCGCATGCCGCCTGACAGCTGGTGGGGATGGTGCCTCGCAAAGTCGGCCAAACCCACCACCCGAAGCCATTCGCGTCCCCTGGCCTCCGCCTCCCGGCGGGGCACGCCATGGAACATGGGGCCCAGGACCACGTTGCCCAGGACGGTCTTCCACGGCAGCAGGGCGTCGTTCTGGAAGACGAACCCGACCCCCTCGGGAATGCCCTCCACAGGATGGCCCCCGACCCGCACGGTCCCGGCGCTGGGCCGGTCGAGGCCGGAGACCAGGGTGAGCGTGGTGGACTTGCCGCAGCCGGTGGGACCCACCACCGCGCAGAACTGCCCGGGGGCGACGGCCATGTCCACGTCACGCAGGGCCGTCATGCTCGCGCCGCTCGGCGTCAGGAACCGCTTGGTCACGCCCTGCAGCTCGATGCCGCCGGGCGCGCGGTCGGCTGGTGTCCTGCCCGCGCCTGTCGCCACGCCCATCGCTCTCCGCCTCTGACGACGTCTGCCCGCGCGGGTGCTCCGTTCGGTACCGGCTCGAGGTCGGCGGGACGGGTCCGCGTGACCGTTACTTTCGGCAACGGGCGCGGGGCGGGGAAGCCTTGTGGCCGCAGTGACCGTTGTGGTCGTATTGGTCCCGCGAGCCGGGCCGTTCGGCCGCTGTCGCGTGGGTGCGATGGCCCCGGCTCAGTCGGGCGTGCGTGTCCCGCGCGCCAGCCGGTAGCGGTGCTCGGGCCGTCCCGGGGATCCGTAGCGAAGGACCAGCTCGACCGCGCCCGTCTGGCACAGGTGGTCCAGGTAGCGCCGGGCCGTCACGCGGCTCAGGCCGGTGGCCTCCGCGATGGCGATGGCGGGCAGGCCGGCGTCGGTACGCCGAAGCGTGTCCATCACGAGATCGAGGGTGAGCTCCGAGAGACCCTTCGGCAGCGCGTCCCGGGCGGCCGGGCGAAGCTCGCTGAAGATTCGATCCACCGCCCCCTGGTCCGCCTCCGACAGGGCCGCGAGCCGCTCCCGCGCAGCCGCGTACGAGCGCAGCTTCTCCTCGAGGGCCGCAAAGAGGAACGGCTTGATGAGGTAGTGCACGACCCCGCCGCGGATGGCCGCCTGGAGGCTCGGCACGTCGCGGGCCGCCGTGATCACGATCACGTCGACGGGCGAATGCGCCTCCTCGCGCAGGCGGCGCAGGACCTCGAGACCCGGGATGTCGGGGAGATAGAGGTCGAGCAGCACCAGGTCCGGCCGCTGGACCTCGATCATGGCCAGCGCCTCCAGCCCTCCGTGGGCAATGCCCGCCAGGGCGAAGCCCGGCACGCGTCGCACGTAGTCGGCGTGCAGCTCGGCCACCCGCCAGTCGTCGTCGACGCACAGGGTCCGAATCACGTCAGGTCCCCACCACGGCGACGGTTGGCTCGGGAGCTGCGGGGATGGGCACGCGCACCGTGAAGACCGCGCCACCATCGTTCGCCACGTCGACCTCGCCGCCCAGCCTGCGGACCGTCTCGAGCACCAGCGCGAGTCCCAGCCCCCGTGGCCGCCCGCGCATGCGCGGCTTGGTGCTGAATCCCTCGCGGAAGATCTTCTCCAGGATGGCCGGTGGGACTCCGGGCCCGGTGTCCCGGACCTGTATGGCGAGCTGGCCGGCGTGCGACTGCACGCTCACGCTCACCCGTCGCTCGCCCGAGGCGCCGGCGACCGCGTCCAGGGCGTTGTCGACCAGGTTGCCGACCAGCGTGATCAGATCATGCGCCGGCAGAGGGCTGGGCGCGGCAGTGGT
>JAJYJR010000198.1 GCA_021789355.1 Chloroflexota bacterium
CGTCGGCTACACGAACCTGCACCAGTTCTACAAGGTCTTCCAGCGGTACGCGTCCATGTCGCCGGCCGACTACCGTGGGTACTACACGCGCCCCGGCGAGACGGACGTGCGCCTGCGGCAGGCGACGGCGCTGCACCCCGAGGGACAGGCACGGGCCGCCAGCTGACTATCGGCCGGGTGCGGCTCCGGGCGCCAGGAGCGGCCACCTCCGGTGTCGCCCCGGGGCTGGCGGGGACCTACGAGAGGGGATCTCAGGCGGCGTCTCCGCCGTGCGCTCCCCGAACAGTGACGGTCGCGCGCGCCGAGAACATCGTGCTTCCGTAGCGAGCGGGCCGCCGGCTGAAGGCGGCCGCGGCACCTCGTGCGTCGCGGGTGAGGCCGCCCCTGCCAGCCCCTGCCGCGTCAGACGCTGCGGACCTCGTGCGTCCCCGGCGCGGGTGCCGCCCGCAGTACCTCGACCAGGAAGGCGACCGCCGCCACGGCGGCCCGCAGCCGACCGTGCGGGCCGTGCTGGAACAGGCGGAGTTCGAGCCGTCGGCTCCAGTCACGGATCGGATCGGCGACGGCGACGCTCACCGAGGTCGCCGGCCTGCCGTCGCGGGCCAGCAGTGCCACGCCGATTATTGCCCCGCTCGCCCGGGCGGCCGCAGTCGCCGCTCCCTCCAGGTTCCCGCCCGCCAGCGTCGGTGCGTCACGATCGCCCAGCATCGCGGCCTGTACTAGGCCCGGGACGTCGGCGAGCAGCAGGCCGAGTTGCCCGCGCGTCCCCGCCTCCACCGTCGCGATGCTGGCGTCGGAAGCCGCCAGTGCCTCTGCCACCACCTCGGCCCACGTGGTTCGGCCCTCCGCCCACACGTGCCCCGGAAGCGCCGCGCGGACGTGCGCGGCCGTCTCGTCGACGATGACGGAGGCCGAGCGGAGCGAGCCGTCGGGGGCGACCTCGTCGACGGCCGTGATGCGGATGTCCAGCCACTCGGCGCCCGCGTACGTGGCCACGACGGGGTTCTCCCGGCGGAGCCGCGCATCACCGAGACGATCCACCACCGTGGATTCCCCGATCCCGTAGGTGCGCAGGGTGCGCACGACCCGGCCGTCGCCGAGCCCGCGCCGGCGGAGGCGCGGCAACACCCAGTCCTGCCACATCGGCCGCATCTCGCGTGGCGGCCCGGGCAGCAGGACCGCGACACGTCCGTCGAGCATGTCCACCCACCACCCCGGCGCCGTTCCGTTCGCGTTCGGGATCGGTGTCGCGGACGGGATCAGCCAGGCCTGCTTCAGGTTCACCTCGAGGAGCGCCGCGCCACGCCGCGCGAAGAGTTCGCGCAGCCCGACCTCGAGTACCGGATCGACGGTCGGTACCTCGCCGAGCGCAGCCGCGAACGCTTCGCGCGTGAGGTCGTCGGGCGTCGGGCCCAGGCCGCCCGTCGAGACGACGAGGTCCACGTCGGCGAGCACCTCCCGCGCGTGGGCGGTCACCGCCCCGAGATCGTCGGGGAGGGCGGCGATCCGCCGCACCTGGACGCCTGCCGCGGAGAGCGAGGCGGCCAGCTCGCCGCCGTTGCTGTCGCGCGTCTCTCCGGTGGTCAGCTCCGTGCCGATGGCTAGGAGCTCGGCGGTGCGGATCGGCCGCGCGACGGCATGTGCGGGACTCACGGGAGCAGGGTACCCAGTCGGGACCGGCGGGCGTTCGATCGGCTAGGCCCGGGACGCGGCCGCCTCGTCCGAGCGCCGGCGGCCGGCTAGGCGGATCAGCTCCTCGTGCAGCTCGAACCAGACGCCGTGGTAGCTGTCCACCAGGGGCGACGCGACGTACCGTCGATCGCCGGCGAGCGCCAGCTCCAGCGCATACTGCAGTCGATCCCGGTAGGAGCCGAGCCGCGCGAGGCGCGTGGCCAGGGGTGCCAGCCAGGCGACGGTGTCGTCGTGGACGCCGGAGAGCCGTCCCAGCACCGCCGCGTCGTAGTCGGCGTCGCGGTGGTCGTTCGCGACCTGCTCGCCTTCCACCTCCCGCAGCTGCCACGCCGTGACGGTGTCCTTCATGCGCCGGTCCAGCGAGAGGAAGCCGTCCAGCGCCGCCACGCATGCCTGCTCGCCGCCGGCCCGTTCGCGGTCTGCCTCGAACAGGGCAAGGGCGCGCAGCCTGCCGACCCCGGTCAGGCGGAGACCCGCGGGCGCATTCTCGGCGACGCCGCCGCGCACGAGTTCGCCCACCACCGCGGCCACGGGCTCGACCGGGACCCGGAACCCGGCTGCCAGCGCGTCCGGTCGCGCGTGCCCCGTGACGAGAAGCGCGCGGATGACGTCGTCCGCTCCGACACTGGCTCCCGCGCCCGGCCCGGCACCCGTGCGCTGCTCAGCCGTGGCCGGTGCCCCGGGTCCATCGCCGAGCGGCACGCCGAGCTCGCGCGCCCAGCCGAGCAGGACGGCCGCCTCCGGCGCGACGGTCCGCCGTCCGACGACCTCGCCGGCGAAGATCTCCCCGCTGCTGCCGTCGATGGTGATCACGTCTCCGGGGGCCAGCGCACGGCCCGCGATCACGACGCCTCCCTCCTGCACTTCAACGGCGCTCGCGCCCACCACGGCCGGGATGCCCCAGCCGCGGGCGACGACCGCCGCGTGGCTGGCGAGCCCGCCGCGCGCGGTGAGGATGCCGGCGCTCCGGGCCATGCCCGGCACGTCATCCGGCGAGGTCTCGGAACGGACCAGGATCACGGCGTGGCCCGCGTCCGCCTCGGCGATTGCGGCATCGGTGGACGTCGCGATCCGCCCGCAGCCGACCCCGGGCGACGCCGGCAAGCCGACCGCAAGGGGAGTCGGCGCGCCGGCACCGCGGACCTCCACGAGCGGCGGATCCTCCAGCAGCCCGGCGACCCTCCGGACGGCGGCCTCCCGGTCGAGCGGGAAGCCGGGATCCTGCGCCATGTCGACCGCCATGCGGAGGGCCGCCCGTGGGCTTCGCTTGCCGACGCGCACCTGGAGCATCCAGAGCCGCCCTCGCTCGATGGTGTACTCGATGTCGCACAGGTCGGCGTAGTGCCGCTCGAGGGACGCCGCGTGGCCGCGCAGCTCTCGGGCGACCGCCGGCAGGCGCTCATCCAGGACGGCGAACGGCTCGGTGCGATGCGTCCCGGCCACCACGTCCTCGCCCTGCGCGTCGAACAGGACGTCGCCGTAGAGGACCGGCTCGCCCGTCGCGGGGTTCCGGGTGAACAGAACGCCGGTGGCGGAGTCCGCCCCGCGGTTGCCGAAGACCATGGCCTGCACGGTCACCGCGGTGCCCAGGTCGTCGGGGATGCGCTCGCGCCGCCGGTACGCGCGGGCCCGCTCGCTGTTCCAGGAGCGGAAGACGGCCTCGACGGCGCCGTGGAGCTGTTCCCACGGGTCCTCCGGTGGCGCCGATCCGACGATGTCCCGATACATCGCACGCAACCGGTGCAGGCAGTCCGCCGCGAACGCCGCGTCGCCGGAGGCGGCCGCCAGCCCGGCCGTCGTCCCCTCGTTCAGGCCGAGGTTCAGGATCGTGTCCATCATCCCCGGCATCGAGACCGGGGCCCCCGACCTGACGCTGACGAGCAACGGATCGGACAGGTCACCGAACCGGCGTCCCGTCCCTTCCTCGAGGCGGGCGACGTGGGCACGGATCTCGTCGTCGAGACCGTCCGGCCAGCCGCCGGCAAGGACCTCGGTGCACGTCGCCGTGGTCACCACGAACCCGGGCGGGACCGGGAGGCCCAGCCGGGTCGCCATCGTGTTCAGGTTCGCGGCCTTGCCGCCGACCAGCGCCCGCAGATCGTCCGGCGCGAGGTCATGCGGATGGTCGAGCATGTAGACGCGGGTCACCGTCGCGCCCGTCCTCGTGGTCCGCTGTTGGGCCGGCGGCGCGGTCATGCCGCCACGCGGGGACGCGTGGTCACCGTCCGGGCAGTGTGGCAGGGGCGGTCAGCTTGTCCCAGAGTGACCCAGCGTTCTGGGTCTGGATGTGGTTCATCATGTACTCCTGCCCGATGTCGACGGGGTACCGGTCGGCGAAGCTGACGCGCGCCATGGTCTCCTCGCGGCTCCAGCCCTTCGCCACCGCCGCCGCGACCGCCGCCTTCCAGTCGAGCAGCATGGACCGCTGCGTCGCGATGTAGTCCAGCGTGGTCACCGGCCCGTGCCCGGGCACCACGCGGTCGACGTCGAGCGTCCGGAGCCGCTCAAGGGAGACGAGCCACTGGTCGACGTCCGAGCTCATGAGCCACGTGGCGCAGTCGTGGAAGATCGTGTCGCCGGTGAACACCACGCGCTCCTCGGGCACGTGGACCGCGATCTGCCCCGGCGTGTGGCCCGGGGTGTGCAGGAGCCGGAAGGTGTGGTCGCCCACGTGGAGGGTCAGGTCGCCGGTGAAGACGATGCCGTACTTGTTGAGATCGCCGTAGTAGGTCTCGCGGTCGGGGACGAGCGAGGCGCCCTCCGGGTCGTCCGTGGGGATCGCCTCGAGCGCGTAGTCGAACGGGTCGAGATCCGGAAAGACCACCATGAACCGGTCGTGCACGCCCTGGTGGTGGACGACCGTCCCGGCACCCTTGAACCAGTGGTTGCCGAAGATGTGGTCGACGTGGTGCTCGGTGTTGATCAGGTAGCGGATCAGACCGTGCGACTCGGCCTCGCGCCGCATGGCGACGGCCCGAGTCGGCAGCTGGGGCGTGTCGATGACCACCACGCCGTCCGAGGTCGTGACGAAGCTCGGGTTGCAGCCCCGCAGCCTTGTCTCGGTCCAGGTGTTCCGGGTCAGTTGCTCCACGTGTGGCGCCTCCGGTTCACGGGCGCCCGCTGCGGGCGGCCCGGTGTGCGATCGGTTACTGGGTCGCCGTCAGGCCGCCGTCGACGGTCAGGATCTGTCCGGTCACGAACGACGACGCGGCGGATGCGAAGAAGATCACCGGCCCGACGAGATCGTCCGTCTCGCCGATGCGGCCGAGCGGGACACGACTGACCAGCCCCGACTTGAACGTCTCGTCCGCGAGCAGCATCGCCACCTGGGGCGTGTCCACGAAGGTCGGAGCGATCGTGTTCACGGTGATCCCGTACCTGGCCCACTCGGTCGCCCACTGCCGGGTCAGGGAGGCGATGGCGCCCTTGGCGGCGACGTAGGCCGAGTACCCGGCATTGATGCCGAGCTGTGCGCGCACGGACCCGATGTTGATGACCCGGCCACCCCCGCCACGCCGGATCATCGCGCGCGCCGCCGCCTGCGTCGCGATCAGCGTGCTGCGGAGGTTCAGCTCCATGATCCAGTCCCACGCGTCCCGGGGGTAGTCCTGCGCGTCGAAGAGCACCTTGCCGGCGCCGCCCCCGACCGCGTTGACCACGATGTCGAGCCGGCCGAACGTGTCGAGCGCGGCGGTGACCACGCGCTCCGCCTCGGCCTCCTTCGTGATGTCCGCGGCGAGCGCGATGCACTCGGCACCCGTTGCCCGAACCCGGGCGGCCGCCGCGTCCACGTGGCCCTGGTCGATGTCACCGAGCACGAGCTTCCCGCCGGCGGCGCCCATGGCCTCGCCGAGCGCGGATCCGATGGCGCCGCCTCCGCCGGAGATGAAGGCCACCCGGCCATCGAGTCGGAACCTGTCGACTGGGTTCATCGCTACCTCCAGGACCGGGTGGTCTGACCGGGCTGCCGGGATGCGGGCCCGCCGCGACGCTGCAACGTCAGGCCGCGTGCACGTCCGGGTTGGGCAGGACGATGTCCCGCACCGCGCCGACGAGATCGTGGTACGCCTTGATGAACTGGCGGAGCGTCCGCACGGACGCGCCGTACCCGTCGAACTCGGAGGGCCGGAGGCCGGCCGGCTCGTACGCCCGGGGGAAATCCGGGATCCGGCGCCGCAATTCCTCCACGATGGCCGGATCGACCGGCACGTCCATGCGCGGCGCGGGGGCGATCCCGCTCTTGTTGAACCGCACCTGCCAGGCGTGCGGCATGGTCAGTATCACGTCGCCCCCCACCAGCTCCGTCCAGTGGAGGACGTGCCGGTAGGCTGCCGCGATCAGGCGGCTCCGGTATCCGTGCTCGCGGAAGATGCCGTAGGCCCGCTTGAACACCGCGAGGCCGGCCCAGTCGAGCGCGCCCGGGTCGACCGCCAGGCCGTCACGGTCGACGATCACCTTCATCCAGTCGTCCACGCGCCCGATCATGATGGTGATGACCGGCGCGAGCGTGTCCGGATTCTCACCGCCGGCGGAGAGCCTGGCCAGGCCGCGCTCCACGGCCTCGGCCGCGGCGATCGCCTGGGAGACCGTGAAGGAGACCGTGGCGTTGATGTTGACGCCGCGGGCGGTGGCCTCCTCAATCGCCGCGATCCCGGCCTCGGTGGCCGGGATCTTCACCTGCATGTTCGGCGCCAGGCCCGCGAAGTGGACGGCCTGCTCCACCATGCGCTCGACGTTCGGGTAGTTCTCCGGGTTCGTCTGGACCGACTGCCAGCCCTTGCGCCCGTGCTCGCGCTCATGGATGGTGGCCAGCACGCCTGCGCCGCGGATGGCCATCTCCTCCACCAGGGCCCAGGTCAGGTCCACCTCGGTCCATGCCGGGTGCGTCGCCGCCAGCTCGCGCACACGCGGCACCCAGTGCGCCTTCTCCTTGCCCAGCACCTCGAGGACGATCGGAGGGTTGGACGTGGCGCCCACCGCGCCGCGCTCGACCGCGTAGCGCAGCTCGTCGATGGCGCACGAATCGTTCCAGTAGTCGGTCAGGCCCAGGCGCGCGGTCTGCAGCAGGGGACTCTCGACCATCGCCATCGGGTGCCTCCGTGCCCCGGCCGATCGCTCGACCCCAGGGTCGAGCTCGCTGCTCGTCGACGGGCCGATGGGCTCCGGAGCTCTGCCACGCCGGCCATCACGGAGCCTCGGCCGTCGCCGTTCCGATACGATGGCGGCACGCTGGGGACCGGAGCGAGCCCGTGACGCGCGTACGATAATCGATAATCGAAGCCTTGGCAACGACAGCCGGGACCCCCCGGCGACGAGGAGAGACGTGAGCGTCGACCAGGGCGTGATGCGGCGCGTGCTCGCGGATCAGGTCAAGGAGCGGCTGCTCCAGGACATCCTGGATGGCCGCTACCTGCCCGACACGCGGCTGGTCGAGCTGCAGATCGCACGAGAGCTCGGCACGAGTCAGGCACCCGTGCGAGAGGCGCTGCGGGGGCTCGAGGCGCTGGGCGTCGTCGAGATCACGCCGTTTCGCGGGGCCCGCGTGCGCCGACCGTCGGCCACGGAGATCCTCGAGGCGTACGCGGTCCGCACGGAGCTCGAGGTGCTGGCATGCCGGCTGGCCGTCCCGCGGCTGACCGACGCGGATCTCGATGCCCTGGACGGGTACCTCGAGGAGATGCGGCGAGCGGCCCGCGCCGGTGACGCGCACGCGGTCGCCCTGGCCGATGCCGGGCTGCACGCCCGGATCGTCCAGCTCTCGGGCAACGGCGCGCTGGAACGGGTGTGGCGCGGCCTGGAGCCGTTCTCGCGGACCTTGATCACGCTCATCCTGCCCGGGGCCGACCCGCGGTGGACGGCGGACCTGCACGCGCCCATCCTGGCTGCCTTCCGGGCGCGGGACACGGAGCTGGCGGCCGCCGCGATCCGGCGGCATTTCGAGGAGGCGGAGAAGATGGCCGGCCGCCTGTGGGGCGAGGGCAGCTACCCCGCGAGCACCCGGTCCAGGTAGGCGTCGTCGACCACGCCGTCGCGGATCGCCCTGCGGTACGCCTCGATGGTCTGGCGGACGCCCTCCGCGAGCGGGGTCGCGGGCTGGGTCCCGAGCGCAGCCTCGAGCGCGGCCCCGTCGAATGCCTCGGGCAACGCGAGCGGATGATCGTCACAGGTGATGCCGCCCCGTGCCCGTGGCTCGACATCCAGGATCGTCGTGATGATCTCCCGGATGTCCGTGGCGGGGCCGCCCAGGCTGAACACGGCCGCGCCGGTCCCGGTCGCCCGCGCGGCGCGGATGAAGGTCCTCGCGGCGTCGTCCACGTACTGGAACTGGTAGCGCCCGCCGAAGTTGACCCGATACGGGCGGCCGGCCGACGCCGCGATGATCGCCAGCGTCGGCTTCGAGGTGATCCCCTGGTCGCGCCCCGGACCGTAGACGGAGTGGGGGCGCAGGCCGATGCTGGCGATCCCCTGCGTCTCCCAGCAGACGCGCGCACCCTGCTCGTTGGCGACCTTGAACACGCCGTAGTGCGTAGTCGGCCAGAAGGGTGCGTCCGCCGGCAGCACGCGCTCGGGGTAGCGCTCCCTCGGACCGTACACCGCGGCGCTGCTCGCGTATGTCAGCCTTCCGATCCCGAGCCGGCGGGCCAGCTCGAACATGGTGAGCGTGCCGAGGACGTTGACCCTCGCCCCCCGGAGCGGGTCGGCCGCGCAGAACGGGACCTGGAGGCCCGCGAGATGCACGATCGTCGTGATGCCGTGCGCCTGACCCGTCGCCTCCAGCTCGTCGATGTCGGTCACGTCGCCGTGGACCCAGGTGATGCGGCGCAACTCCTCGTCGGTGAGGATGAGCCTGAGCCGGTGCCGGCTGCCGCCCGACGTCAGGACGGTCACCGGCACGGACTCGCGCAGCAGGTTCCTGACCACCCACGAGCCGATGCAGCCGGTTCCGCCGGTAACCAGGAAACGCTCCTCGGGCACGGCTTCCTCCCATCGTTGGCCGCGTCCGGGCCGATCCCGGACGCGGACGCCCGCTTCCCGTCGACAGCCGGCCGGAGACGCTCAGGCCAGCACGTCGTAGGCCACGATCTCCATGCCGGCGTGCAGCGCATTGAGTTCCGGCTGGAGCGCCTGGTGCGCCTGCGACGTCCGCCAGCCCGTCGCCGCCTCCACGCCCTCGAAGCGGAGCACCATCTGGTACCGCGACGGGTGGTCCATCTCGCGCAGCAGGCCCACGCTCACGAAGCCTGCCGACCGAGACATGGCCGGCCGATACGCGTCGGCAAAGAAGCGCTCGAACTCGGCCCCGCGACCCTCGTGGACGCTGAACGTGATGTGCCGTTCGATCATCGCGACGACTCCTCCGGTCGTTCCCCGGTATGGCCCATGCTGGTAAGGTGGTCTGGCCAGCATACCAGTCGGCCGCCAGGGATCTCCCGGCTCTTCGTCACGGACACGGGTGGAGGCAGTGGAACGTCAGGCCGCGACAGCGGGGTTCTTCGATGGCGGGGGCGGGGCGAGCCGGTTCTCGGTCGTCGCCCGGCGCACGCTCCCGGAAGAGATCACCGCCGGACTGCTCGACTTGATCAGGGCACGCGAGCTCCGCCCCGGGGACAAGCTCCCGGCGGAGCGGACCCTGGCCGCGATGATGGACGTGAGCCG
>JAJYJR010000199.1 GCA_021789355.1 Chloroflexota bacterium
CGGCTGTTCGGCATGCGCCAGCCGGTCGAGCCGTCGCTGGTGAGTGGGGGCCGGTGATGGCCGTCCAGCCGCACGACCTGCTCTCCGCCATCGGCGGGGTGCCCACACCGCCCACCGAAGTCGTGGTCCAGGCCACCGGCGTCAACAAGTGGTTCGGCCGGCTGCATGTCCTGACGGACGTGTCGATGACGGTCAAGCGCCAGGAGGTGGTGGTCGTCATCGGCGCCTCCGGCTCCGGTAAGACCACCTTCATCCGCTGCGTGAACCACCTGGAGAAGATCCAGTCCGGCCGCATCTTCGTGAACGGCCACCTGATCGGCTACCGGGAGGTCAACGGCAAGCTCGTCGAGGACCGCGAGTCGAACATCGCGAAGCAGCGCCAGGAGATCGGCATGGTCTTCCAGCGCTTCAACCTCTTCCCGCACAAGACCGCCCTGGAGAACATCATCGAGGCGCCGCTGGTGGTGCGGAAGACGCCGCTGCCCGAGGCGACCGAGATGGGCACGGCGCTGCTCACCCGCGTAGGGCTGGCGCAGAAGGCCGATGTCTATCCGGCGCAGCTCTCGGGCGGCCAGCAGCAGCGCGTGGCCATCGCCCGAGCGCTCGCCATGAAGCCTGCCCTCATGCTCTTCGACGAGCCCACCAGCGCGCTCGACCCCGAGATGATCGGGGAGGTGCTGGAGGTCATGAAGGAGCTGGCGCGCGAGGGCATGACCATGATCGTGGTGACCCACGAGATGGGCTTCGCGCGCGAGGTCGCCGACCGGGTGGTCATGATGGACGACGGCCAGATCATCGAGGAAGGCACCCCCGAGCACTTCTTCACCAACCCGCAGCACGAGCGGACGAAGAGCTTCCTCTCGAAGATCCTGTAGGGGCCGATGGCGACGAACGGTCCGGCCGACGCACCCGACCCCACGCCGGCCCGGCGCGCGATCCCAGCGCCCAATCCCCTGCTCGAGCGCTGGCGATCGGGCGGGAGCGTCGTCGCGACCTGGCTGACGATCCCGGACGTCGTCGTGGCCGAGATCCTCGCCTCGTCCGGCGCCGATGCGGTGGTCGTGGACCAGCAGCACGGCGGGGCGACGGCGGGCGACCTGGCCGCGCTGTTCATGGCGATCGAGGGCCGAGGCGCCTGGCCCATCACCCGCGTGCCGGAGAACACCGTCGCGGCGATCGGACGGTCGCTCGACGCGGGCGCGCTGGGGATCATCGTGCCGATGGTCGGTTCGGCCGAGGAGGCGACGGCGGCCGTGGCCGCCTGCCGGCACGGGGCCGCGGGCCGGCGCTCGTACGGGCCGCTGCGCGCGCACGCGATGCCCGGTCCCGCCGATCCGGTCGAGCTGGTCCGTCCCGCGCTGATCCTCCAGATCGAGACCGTGGCCGGACTCCGGAACGTGGAGCAGATCGCCGACACGCCCGGGGTCGACGCGCTGCTGGTGGGCCCGACGGACCTCGCGCTCTCGCTCGGCATGCCGGTCGACCTTGCCGCCCGCTCGGCAGATGACCGGCGACGTCACGCCGATGCGCTGGATCGAGTCCGCGACGCCTGCGCCGCCCACGGGATCGCGGCCGGCATGTACTGTACCGACGGGACGACCGCACGCTCGTACCTCGTGAGCGGCTTCCGCTTCGTGTCGGCCGCCACGGACTCCGCGCTCGTCAGGGCCGGCGTGACGCGCGAGATAGACAAGGCCAGGGCGCGGGAGGCGTAGAGCTCGAGGCAGATCACGCTGACGCATGCCGGCATCCACCACTGGCGCGTGCCGTCACCGTCCACGCGAATGCGGGTCCTTCGGCACTTGCCCCCCGGTGAGCAGACCGAATGCTGTTACCGCACGCGGGAGGCGTCGAGGTGCGGCCCATGGCCAGGCCGCCTCGGACCGCGCCGAGCCACTGGCGAGACCGACCCGGGCGAGGCGTGTCCATGGGCAAGACGCTCGCGATCCTCGCGGCTCTCGCCGTTGTCGCGGGATGCGCCGGCACGACGCCCGCCCCGTCGCGCACAAGTGCCACGCCCGGACAGTCCCCAGCGGCGCCCGTTCTTCGGTGGGTCACAGGCACAGACGGACTGGAGATGGCCAGTCTCCAGGTGCCCCGCGACTATGCCCAACCCGCCGGCCCCCAGTTGACGATCACGCTGGCCCGCCTCCCTGCGGCCGATCCTGCACAGCGGATCGGCTCCATCGTCTTCAACCCCGGAGGCCCGGGCATTTCAGGCATCGACACGATCCGCTACGGCGCGGACACGCTCTTCACGCCCGCCATGCGCACGCGCTTCGATATCGTGAGCTTCGATCCCCGCGGCATCGGGCTGAGCAGCCCGCGCATCCGGTGTCTTGTGACCTCGCCGCTACCCGGCCAGCCCTATCCGCGGAACGCCTCCGAACGAGCGGAATGGATCGCCATCGCCAGGGAGTTCGACGCCGCATGCCAGGCGAACAGCGGCGACCTGCTCCCGTTCGTCGGGACCGAGAACGTCGTCCGTGATCTCGAGCAGATCCGCGCGGCGCTCGGCGAGCCGAAGCTCACCTACGTGGGGATGTCGTACGGCGCGCTCATCGGCACACTGTATGCGGAACGGTTCCCCACCCAGGTCAGGGCGATGATCCTGGACGCCCCGTTCGACCCGACCCTCGACGCCACCACCGAGGCGAGCGATCGGACGGCCGCCCTGCAGCGACAGCTCGACCTCTTCCTGGCGTCGTGCGCGAGCGACCGGACGTGCGCGTTCTGGTCAGACGGCCGGACGCGGCAAGCGTTCGATGCCCTCATGGCTCGCTTCGGCGACGCCCCGATCGACGGCGTCTCGGCCGCGCAGGCCTGGTTGGGCGTACTGGTGCTGCTCCAGGCGGGCGCGTGGACGGAGCTCGCGCAGGCCCTCGACGACGCGCGGAAGGGCGACGTGACGGTCTTCGCGAACATCGCAGCCGGCGTCGGCAGTCTCATGGACGCGAGCATTGCCGTGTCCTGCATCGACTGGCCCCTTCCGCGGGACCCCGACTGGTACGCCAGGCTGGCTGACGAGCTGCAGTCGACGGCGCCAGACTTCGCTGGACTGGCTGCCTATTCCGGCCTCCCATGCGCCTTCTGGCCCGTGCCGTCCCAGCGCGTGCCGGGGCCGGTTCGCGCGAAGGGGGCGCCTTCCATCCTGATCTTCGCGTCGACTGGCGATGCCGCGACGCCCTACCCCTGGGGCGTGTCGCTCTCGCACCAGCTCGCCTCGAGTGTGCTCGTTGCGCGCGACGGCGCCGGCCACGGCAGCCTCGGACGGGGCGACACGTGCATCAACACCATCGCCGACGCATACCTCCTCCGCCTGGAGGTGCCTGCATCGGGGCGTGTGTGCCCGTAGTGGTTCGGAGCGTCACACCGGCGACACGCCCGCGCGCCCGCCCGGGCACTGCCGCGTCGCGCGGCCCTTCGGGTGGCATGCCCACAACGCGGATGACGATCGAACCCACGCGAAGCGCCCCGGCAGCATACTGACCGCATCGCCGGGGAATGTGGATAACCCTCTGGCGCGCAAGCCGCACAGGCTGACACAATCCGCGCCACGGATAGGGGGGCGGAGCCTCTCAGAGGTTCACCGGCACGGCGTCCCAGATGCGGTCGCCCACCCCGTGCCGGATGCCAATGGCGAGACCGACCTCGAGCCGGGAAACAAGGGGGGTGGACCATGGCGATGTTCGTTGTGCTGGGCAAGTTCACCGACCAGGGCGCGAAGGACATCCAGAACCTCCGCAAAGGCGCGGAAGCGAACATGGCTCGGGGGGAGCGCCTGGGAGTGAAGATCCACGGCTGGTACCTCACCCAGGGCCAATACGACATCGTCGTCGTGGCAGAGGCACCCGATGCTGAGACCATGCTGGCGCAGGCTGCGGGTGTCGCGGGCACCGGCAACACGCGTACCGAGACGCTCCGCGCCTTCACGCTCGACGAAGCGGACCAGGTGCTCAAGAGGGTCGGCCGGGCGTAGCACCACCCGACCCTGAGCAGGCGAGGATGCCCAGGCTTCTCCAGGCCCGGGCATCCTCGACCAGCCTGACTACCCCTGCGCTGGGAGGACTGTGGGTCGCACCGCCAGGCGCACTGGCGCCTGAAGTCACCTCGCGAGAGATCCGGCGGGCGCCGGGATGCTACCGTGAACGGATGACCAGACCCCTCCTGGCGGACGCGTTCGCGCATCACGCGTGGGCGACGCTGCGGCTGATCGACACGTGCCTCTCACTGAGTCCGGAGCAGCTCGAGACGGCTGTCCCGGGGACCTACGGCTCCATCCTCGAGACGCTGCGCCATCTCGTCGGGGCCGACTGCTCGTACCTGGCGACCGTGACCCGCGGGCGGGTCTCGCGCATCGACGAGGAGCGCATGGGCCTCCGCGAGCTTCGCGCCGTGATGGAGGCGAACGGCCCGTCGTGGTCGTCGCTCCTCGACGAGGACCTGGACCCGGACACCGTCCTCGTCAGGCGCCGCGACGACGGGTCCGAGAGCCACGGCCCGCTGGGCATCCGGCTCGCGCAGGCGCTGCACCACGGGACCGACCATCGGAGCCAGGTGTGCACCGCCCTGACGACGCTGGGGATCGAGCCGCCCGGGATCGACGCCTGGGATTTCGCGGCGCAGGACGGCCGGCTCGTCGAGGTCCGACCCACGTCGTAACGGCTCGGGGCGCACGCAGCGGAGGGACCGGCATGGCCGCACCAGCCAGCGTCGAGGCATACCTGGCCGCGCTGCCCGCGGAATCCCGCGCGGCGCTCGGGCAGCTGCGGGCGCAGATCCGGACCGTCGCGCCGGACGCGACGGAGACGATCAGCTACCAGATGCCTGCCTTCCGCGACGAGCTCGGGCCGTCGGGTCGGCCGCCCGGCTACGGACGCGCGTGCCCGCGCGACAGGCCGTCGATCAGGGCCATGATCCCGCCCCCCAGGAGCCCGAAGAAGCCGCCCCCCACGATCATGATGCCGATGACGAGCCAGACCTCGCCGATGCCTTCACCAGGGGCCGCCTGGAGCCCTTCGTGGCCGGTGATCATGGGGGCGATGAGCATGCTCCCGATGGCGACCACCGCTGCGACCAGGCCTGCGACGAACGATCCGCGGGCCCGGTCCTCGCGATACCCGAGCACGCCGGCGCCGATCAGGAGCAGCGGCCAGCCGACGAGGAGCCAGTCAGGGACGGTGAAGGCTCGTCCCGGCTGATCCGGGTACTCGGCCACAACGGAGCAGACGAAGAAGAGGAGTACGCCGGCGACGAGCCCCCCCGGGCCGGGACCCTCGGTTGCCGGTCGGATCAGCCCCCTCTCGGATGGTTCCGCCCGCCAGAAAGCCGCAGCCAGGAACAGAGCCCCGCCGACCAGGCTCCCGGGGAAGAACCAGAAGGTCCAGTAGAGCCGGGTCGGATCGGTGGCCGTCGTCGCCCCCGCGATCAGCCCCGCGATGAACGTCACGATGCCGACGAGGGCGACCAGGATCCCACCGGGCAGAGGCCGGCGCCAGGCGAACACCAGCGCGGCCACGCCCGCGATCACGACGATCGAGAACCCCAACAGGGTACCCGGATCGTTCGACAGAGACGCGAGCGGGCCGAGCGGCGGCAACACGAACGCGAGCGTCGCGAGAACCTTGAGAAGCTGCCGTCCAGCAAGGCCGGGCTCCTCGAGCGCCGGTTCTCCGTCGGAACCGCCATGGAACGGGAGCCCGCAGTGGTTGCACAGGCGTTCGCGATCCGGGGCGACGACCTTCCCGCAATGGATACAGACGCGGTTGGCATCAGTCGATCGCGACTCTGGGACGGAGGAATTGCCGGACATGGGGTCGCCTCTTCTTCGTCCATCCTGGCCCCAGGCATCAGCCCTCGCCAGAGTCGGATGACACGGCGACCGAAAGATGTCCCGGTTCCGGCCGCGTCCGAGGCGACGGCGGCGGGCAGGCCGAACCTGCTCTGGCGGGGCCTACTCCCCGCCCGGGCGTGACCACGGCTCACGCTCGAGGGCGGCCTCGAAGTCGGCCCGCCCGTGCACCGGCTCGCCGTGCGAGACCAGGACATGCTCGAACGGGAGGTCGAGCAGGGCGCGCAGCGCGGGGAGGGTCCGTTCCTCGAGCGACGGTGACCACCAGACGCGGAGCACGCCGCCGGGCGCCGCCATGCCGTCGGCGAACACGAGCGCGCGCTGCTCGGGCAGGTAGACGGGCGTCTCCATCGAGCCGCGCCCGTCGTACAGCGCCCGCAGCCCGCCGGGGAGCTCGTCACCCGGCCGCACCGGCACCAGCTCGGTCCTCGGAGCGTCGCCGCGCCAGAACAGCCACGGTCCATAGGCGGGGACGCGGTACCACCGCACGAACAGGTCGACGTCGCGCACGTGGTCGGGCTTCAGGACGACCACGGCCGTAGGTGGGCGGTCCGCGAGGCGCGTCCAGACCTCCTGAGCGCTCGGTGGCGGCGCAAGCGGGTCGAGCATCACGATCTCGCCCCGTGACTCGGCGACGAACGACGAGACCTCGGGCTCCCAGTCGTCGCCCTCGCGCCACTCCCAGTGCGGCTGTCGCCACAGCCACAGGCCGGCTGTCACGGTGCGGACCTCGACGCTCACGATGTGCGACTGTATACCCGACCGGCCGGCTGCGGCGCGGCGCGTGTCGGCGCGGACCATGACTGGCGCGCGCCGCTCACACGGCCAGTGGGTTGCGCCAGCGGATCTCGGTGAAGCGCGCGAAATCGGTGTCGGCGGAACAGATCTCCAGGCCATGCTCGATGGCGAGAGCCGCCAGGTGGGCGTCGGGGACCAGGTTGCCGGCGAGGTGGTGCCTGCGCAGCAGCCCGCCGAGCACGTCCGCGTGCCGGTCTGTCGGGAGCGGGACCCAGATCGTCGGCACCGCCAGCCATTCCTCGACCAGGCGCCAGGCCGCATCGGGCTTCACGGGGTGGTCGGACGCCCGCGGATGGGTCGCGATCCGTACGAAGGCGGTGAGCGACTCCCACGGCAGGCCCACGCGCCGGTTCCCGTTCAGCTGCTCCGCCAGCCACGCCGCGGCCCGCTCATGCTGAGGGGCGGCTGAGTCGACGGCATACAGCAGGAGGTTGGCGTCGATCAACATCAGTGCGCTGCCGGGCCGTCGAGCACCTCGAGCGCCTCGGCCACGTTGCTGACGTCGACTTTGAGGCCCAGCCTGACGGTGCGCTGACGGAACGGGGGCCGGGCCGGCCTGATCGTCAGCCCGCTGCGTACCAGCTGGTTCACCGCCTCGCTGACGCCGACGCCGCGCTCACGCTGCAGCGTGCGCACCGCGGCTGCCACGTCGTCGTCCAGGGTAACCGTGGTCCTCATGTGCCAACTCTAGCATCAAGATGCGAAGGAGATCGCATCTGTCCGCGAGCCTGGCCGCGCGTACACGCGCGCCACCCGCGACGGCTTCAGTCCGCGAGCGTCGCGCCCCCGGCCTGCGCGGCCGCACGAAGCGCGGCACGCTCAAGCGCGCGGCGCTCGGAATCCGGCACCTGGTCCCGCGCGTGATAGCTGGAACGCACGAGCGGCCCCGACTCGACGTGGCGGAAGCCCATCGCCAGCGCCTCGTCGCGCAGCTCGGCGAACTCCGCCGGGTGGTAGTAGCGCTCCACCGGCAGGTGCTGCTCCGAGGGGCGCAGGTACTGCCCGATCGTCAGGATGTCGCAGTCCACCGCGCGCAGGTCGCGGAACGCCTGGAGCAGCTCGTCCCGCTCCTCGCCCAGGCCGACCATGATGCTCGACTTGGTGTGGACCGTGCCGGCGCGCCCGGCGATCTCCCGGGCATACGCCCTGGCACGCTCGAGGACGCCCAGCGAGCGGTCGTAGCGGGCACGCCTCCGCACCGGCTTCTGCAGCCGCGCCACCGTCTCGACGTTGTGGTTCAGGATGTCCGGCGCGGCCTCCATCACGGTCCGCAGGGGCGCCTCCTGCCCGTTGAAGTCGGGGATCAGCACCTCGACTCCCATGCCGGGGCAGCGCGCGCGCAGCTCGCGGATGGTGGCCGCAAAGGCCCCCGCCCCCCCGTCGGGCAGATCGTCGCGCGCCACGCTCGTCACCACGCAGTGGTCGAGGTCCATGGCGGCGACCGCCTCGGCCACCCGCCGGGGCTCGTCGTCGTCGAACCAGGTGGGGCGCCCGGTCTTGATGGCGCAGAAGCCGCAGGCGCGGGTGCAGACGTCGCCGAGGATCATGACCGTCGCGGTCCGCTGGTCCCAGCACTCGCCGATGTTCGGGCAGCGAGCCTCCTCGCAGACGGTGTGGAGCGTCAGGCCGCGCATCAGGCCTTTGAGGCCGAAGTAGCGCTCGCCGGTGGGGACGCGGGCGCGGATCCAGTCGGGGTGGCGCCGCGGCACGGGATGGTTGCCGGGGACCGCGGGCGGGGTGACTCCGGGCTCCGGAACGCCCCCCATCGCGATGGTCGACACGTCGAAGGCGTGCGGGTGCCCGACGGACGGCGGCCGGAGGATCGGCAGGTCGCGACTCACCGGCTCACCAGATCGCCGTCTGCGCGTCGACCGACTCGAGCCAGCGCTTGACGTCCTGCATGAAGCGGCCCATCTGGGCGCCGTCGGTCGCCCGGTGGTCGAAGCTCGAGCAGATGTACATCATCGGGCGGATCGCGATCGCCTCGCCGGACGGCGTGTCGACCACCACCGGTCGCCGCTGGATCGCCTCCATGGTGAGGATCGCGATCTCGGGGACGTTGACGATGGGCGCGCTGACCACCGACCCGAACCACCCGGTGTTGTCGACGGTGAACGTCCCGCCCTGCAGGTCCTCGAGGCGGAGCCGGTTGCCGCGGGCGCGCTCGGCGAGCTGGACCACCGCGCGGTTGAGCCCGTTGATGCTGAGCCGGTCGGCGTCGTGGATGACCGGCGCGATCAGCCCGTCGTCGACCGCGACGGCCACGCTGACGTTGATGCGGGCCCGGCGCAGCAGGCCCTGGTCGGTCCAGTGGCCGTTGATGTCGGGGTGGCGGCGCAGGGCCTCGACGGCGGCCTTGGCGACGAACGCGACGTAGGAGAGGCCGATCCCCTCGCGCGCCTCGTACTCGCGCTTGACGCCCTCGCGCAGCGCCACGACGCCCGACATGTCGACCTCGAGCGTCAGGTACGCCATGGGCACCGACACGGCGCGGGCCATCTGCGCGGCGATCCCCTTCCGCATCTGGGTCATGGGCTTGAGCTGGTCGCCCTCGCCAGGGACGGCCGGCGGCGCCGCGGGGGCGGGGGTCCCGGGGGCGGCCGGCGGCGTGACGATCGGCGGGGCGGCCGACGGGCCCGTGGCCGGCAGGACCGGTGGGGCGACGGAGAACGACGCGGGCGGC
>JAJYJR010000200.1 GCA_021789355.1 Chloroflexota bacterium
TGCTGCTCCCCTCGATGCTCTCGGTCGTCGCGCCGACGTTCCGCCTGTGAGGGAGGCTGCCATGCCGACGCTGCTGGCCGCGCCTGTGCCATCTCCCGATCCCCCGGCGCGCATCGCGCCGACCACCCAGGCCGCGGCCTGGCGACGTGGGTATGCCGCGCTGCGCCGCTATCAGGCGGCCGCGGGGCACTGCCGGGTCCCGGCGCGCTACGTTGCCCCGGACGGCTATCCCCTGGGCCACTGGGTGGCCTGGCAGCGCCAGCGCGAGCGGCACGGGTGGCTCCGCCCGGACCAGCGGCGCCGGCTGGAGTGCCTCGGCTTCGACTGGCGGCCCCGCGCGCACGCGCGCAGCGCCGCGATCGACGCCGCGACCCGGGCCGCCGCGGCGGATCCGCTGGGCTGGACCCGCACCTTCGACTCTGGCCTGGCCCGGGCGCTGCGGGCCGCCCGGTCGCGCGGCCGGCTGACGCCCGCGCAGGTGGTGACCCTCGACGCCCTTGGCTTCGTCTGGTCGGACGCCGCTGTCCACTTCGCGCGCGGCCTCGCCGCCCTGCGTGGCTATCGCGCGGCGGGCGGAGCATTCCCGGTCGGCCGGATGCTGGTATGGGACGGCTTCCGCCTGGGCGAGTGGGTGCGCCGGCAGCGGGACAAGGCCGTGACCGGCCGTCTCCCCGCCGCGCGCTGGGAGGCTATCGGGGCCGTCGTCCTGGGCGAGCGAGCGTGAGGGCGATGTCGGTGCGTTCTGGCGCGCGGACCTTGACTTTCGGGCCCTGCCGCCGAGCCTCCCGCATCGCCCAGAGGAGGACGACCGAGGACCGGCCCGGGAGCCGGCGAAGGGAGGATGCGCGATGGCCGAGATCACCGTCCGTACCGCGACGGCCGCCAGCCAGTGGCGGCTCTGGTGGGGCATCAGGCCGCTCCCCGTCGGCGCGACGGCGTTGGGCGTGGTGACGCGGCCCGATGGGTCTCGCGGGGCCCTGATCCGGCTCTTGTCGGGCCAGCTCGTGCAGGGCAACGCCGGGGCGATTCGCACCCTGCCGCAAGCGGCGACGGAACTGGCGCTGGCGACAGCCACGGCCTGACGCGCGACCACCCGGGGGCAGACCCCACGGGGTTGGCGGGGAGAGGAGCACGCGATGAGCACGATGACCCAAGCGCAGCGGGTGGCCCTGAAGGCCGAGGCGACTGCGCTCGAACACCGGGGCGACGCGCTCCGCGAGCGCCGGGAGTACCTCCTCGCCGGCATCGCCTACGTCGATGCCTCGGACCGCTTCCGCCGGGCCCGCCTGACCTGGCCCGGCTACGCGCGCGTGCTGCTGGAACGCGCCGGGGTGGCCTTCGCCCACGCGGGGCCCGAGGCCGAGCCGCACCGCATCGCGGCGTACGCGAAATGGGCACGCCTGATGGGCACGGAGCCGGTGAACGAGGAGGACGCGGCATGACACTCACCGACATCGGCCAGGGCGACGAGTGCGGAGCGCCGCACGACAACGGGAGCCGTCTTGACCACTGCGCCGAGTGCGGCAACTGCTTCGACCACTGCGCGTGCGAGACCGTGCACGAGGCGGCCGAACGCGCCGAGCGCAACTGGGCCGGCGTCTCCGATTGGTTTGCCGCCCTCCCGAGCCCGTCGGCGCGCCGGGGGGCCCGCCCGCCCCGGTGGCGCTGACGCGATCCACTGACACCGTGAAGGAGCCCAGCATGGCGTTCGACGATCCGGAGTTCCAGCGCCAGTGGGAGCGGCAGCGCGCGGCGGCGGAGTATCGCCAGGAGCAGCTCGGCGATCGGCTGCGTCGGGCCTCCGCGACCGAGGCGGGCGGCGAGTTTCTGGTGGCGGCCGAGTGGTACGACCAGGCGCGCTGGTTGGTCTCGTCGCCGCACGAACGCGCCATCTTTCGCACCCGGGCGTCCCAGATGCGGCGCCTGGCGAAGAACGGCGGGGATTACGACCTGCTGGCGCACCTCTGATCCGACCCGCGCGGGCCGTGCCCTGGGACGGCCCGGCCCGCGCCACCGGTGGCGCGGGCCGCGTGCTCAGGCGGCGCGACGCACCGGGACACGCCGCGGCCTGTTTGTAGGCTCGGGCACGTCAAGCGCCCGGCGCATCCGTGTGAGCCCCCGGTTCTCGACCTGGTGCACGCACTCGCGCGAGCAGCCCCAGGTATCGGCGATCGTCTGGAGCGTGACCGGGGCCTCGCCTTCCCACCCGGTGCGCCGCTCGATGGCCTCCCGCTCGCGCGGTCGGAGCGTCGCCATGGCTCGATCCAGGCGCGGGCCCTCGAGGCGACCGACCGAGCCGGACGGGGCGGCCAGGCGCTCGCCGAGCGTGCGGTCGTCATCGGAGCCGAGCGGCGCGTCGAGCGACATGACCCGCAGGCGCCCCGGCGCGACGTGGGTCACGCCCCCGGGCTGGCGCGCCTTTCGCCGCCAGCGGGTATAGGTTGCCCGGAACCGGAAGGCGGCCCAGGTGGTGGGCATCCCGCGCTCCGGGTCATAGGCCGCCGCGTGCTCGGCCAGATCGAGCGCCAGTTCCTGGATCAGCTCGTCCACGTCCTCGGCGCGATACCCGAGCCGCCGCGCGCGGCCCGCCCACCCGTGGAGCCACCCCAGGAGCGAGGCGACGAACTCGGCGCGCGCGGCGCGGTCCCCGGCGCGGATGCGCGCGGAGAGCTCGCGGGCTTCGTCGGGTGTGAGCGGGGCTCGCAGTTCGTCCATGCGCGATGGTCGGCGCCCGGGCCGGCAGGTCAAGGGTTGGCGCGCGATCGGATCTCCGCGGGGTGGCCCCACCGGGACCGCCTGGAGCGCCCCGATCCGGTTGCTCGCCGAGATGGGCAGCGGGCGGCGGGCGAACGGCGTGCGCCGGGCGTGCTTACAGATCGGAGACGATCACGACCCAGGTGGACCCGCTGGCTGAGCCCGGCGGCAGCAGGGCCCGGATCGCCGGATCGCCCGCCCGCCCCACGTACACCGTCAGGGCCGAGCTGGCCTGGGAGCGCAGGGCGACCAGCGGCGTCGACGTGCTGCTCGTGGCCGGACCCACGACCTGCGCGCTGGCGGCCACGCACAGGCGGGTCGTCGCGCTGGCCGTGCTGGTGGCGTGGCCGCTGCCGGTGCTGCCGCTGGTCACCGGGGCCAGGCCGTGTCCGCCGTAGTGGGGACACGGATCGCTCGGCGGCGCAGCGCCCGGCGTGCTCGTCGGCGTTGCCCCGCGGACCGGCCCGGCGGTCCCGAACGCGACCCCCAGCACGATGAGCGCGGCGATCCCGCGGGTGGCGGTCATGCTCCGCACCCCTGCCAGTCCAGGGGATGCGGGGCGGGCAGGGGCGGCACGGTCGGCCCGGTGGCCGCCAGGCGCTCGGCCGATCGACCGGCATCGGCCCACCCGGTCGCGTCCCGCGAGCTGGGCGGCAGGGGCAGGGGATCCGGGCACGGATCGGTGGCGGGCACCGCCGCCGGCAGGGGGCGCGTCCGTCCCCTCCGGCGCCAGTTGGGGGCCCGTTCGACGAGGAAGTGGCCCCGGCGCAGGACGGCGTTGTAGTAGCTGCCCTTGGAGGGCGCGGCGGCGAAGGCGGCGGCGATCGCGGCGGCCCCCTGCGTGCACACCGGGCAGGCCGACCCGTCGTGATCGGGCGGGTTGGAGGCCAGGGCGTAGCGATAGGTCGAGCCGTCCGGTGCGAAGCGGAGGGTCAGGCGCCGCCGGCGCGCGTTGTAGGAGTAGGCGTGGATCGCGCGGCTCTCCACCCGCTGCATCCGAGCCATCGTCGGGGCCTCCCTTCGGCGCACGAACGATGGGGCCGTCGGCGCGGCACCCCTCGATCGCGCGGAGAGAGCTTGGGAACGATCGCTCCTTCGTCAAGGCTTCGCGCGGGCGCAGGTTGCGGGTGTGCGCGCGCCGAGCCGGGGTCGGGCGGATTCCTGATTCCAACCCTTGACGGCCGCCCGTCCGCGACGATGCTCCCTCGTCGCGTCGGGCGAGCGACGAGAGGGGCGTCCCGCCCGACGCGACCGTCTGGAGGAACCGAAGGTGCCCACGCCACAGGTCGCCGACTGGGTGGAGATCGCCCGTGACGCCTCGGATCGCGCCGCCCGGGAGCCGGACGCCCGCTGGCGGGTGGTCCTCGCGCAGCGTGCGGCGAACGGCTGGGAGCGCGCCGCGAACGTCCTCCTCGAGCGCCGGGGGCGCGACTGGTGGCCCGACGCCGCCGCCCTTCTGCGCCGTGCGGCGACCGACTGGGAGATCGCCGGGAACCCCGCGTACGCGGCCGAGGCCCGCGCCCGTGCCGCGCGACTGGACGCGATGGTGGGCCCGGGTCGGCCCATCCACCCCGCTGATCCGGGATCCCGGTGCGACCCCGAACCGCCCGTGGCCTGATCCCCGCACCGCCAATCGAGAAGGAGCACCCCATGACCGTCCAGGACCACCTCCAGCGGGCCACGGAGCTCGACCGCATCGCACGCCTGACGATCGACGGTGGGAAACGGCGCGACCTCTGGTTCCGCGCCGGCCAGGCGTACGAGGCCGCCGCGGCGACGCTCCAGGCCGCCGGGCAGGAGGACGCCGCCGATGCCCCGGCGATGTTGCGCCGGGCGGCGCTGCTCGCCCGCGAGGCGGCGAGCCGCTATCGGGCCGCGGGCGAGCCCGCCGTCGCGTCGCAGGTAGGCGTGATCGCCGATCAGCTCGAGGCCCAGGCCGCGGGACTCGTCGAGCGCCGGCGGCAGGCCGAGCTGCGCGACCGGCAGTTCGACCGGGCGGTCAACGCCCCGCGTTGAGACGAGCGGCCGGGGGTGGCCGCGGTGCCCGATCGAGGAAGCCGTGTCGCCCGCCCGGGTTGACCCGGCGCGCGGCCCCACCCGCTGCCCCACCTCCCGTGCGTTTCGCGCATCCGATGCCCTGACGATTCGCGGCCGGAATCCTTGACAGCGACCGTTCGTCGCCCAGGCTCCCGGTGCGTCCGAGCAGGCCGGCCTGAGCCGCCGGCAACTTGGACCGGGAGCACGGGAGCACGACCATGGATGCGCTGACGTACGGACGTACCGGCGTCCTGCACCTTCCCCGGCCTGCCCGTCGGTCGAGCGGACTGCGGGGTCTCTCGCGCCGCTTCTGGGCGGTCTTCGTCCTGGGAGCAGTGCTTGCCATGCTCGACTCGTTCGAGACCATGGCCGGCCTGGCCTGGACGCCGGTGCCGGGACATCCCGACCTCGTGGTGCGTTACGCGCGCGAGCTCAACCCCATCGGGAGCGCCCTGGCTGCCGTGTCGCCCTGGCTCCTGCCGGTGTTCCACCTGGTCCAGATCGGGCTCTTCCTCGGGCTGTGCTGGGTTCTCACCCGCGATCGGATGGTGCGGCACCTGGCGCGCCGGAAGCCCGGCCGCCTGCTCGTCCGCCTGGGTGCCCCTCGCGGCGAGGCGTGGGTCCGCCTCGCCATCTGGTTCGTCCTCCTGTCGATGGTGCTCACGGAAGGGCTCGCCGACCTCAACAACGCCCTGGTGCTGACCGGCGGGCGGGTGTGGTAGGGGCGGGACGAAGCGACGGTCGCCACCGAGTCGCGCGCGGCGAGCGAGGGGCGCGCCGAGCATCCGCCGCGGCCGTCAACGTCCATCGGCCGAGCCGTGCTTTGGGTCACCGGGTCTGACAACGCATCTTCGCCGCCGCCGTTCTTGACATCGGCAACCGCCCGCCGATCCTCCCGCGTCGGCCTCCGTGGGGGGACGATCGGCAGCCGGACCGGAGCACCGGCGGGAGATGCGCCATGCCGGAGCAGGAAGCCATGCTTGATCTCGACGAGGATCTCCTGCGGCAGATCCGCGAAGACGGGCCCGATGCCGCAGCCGACCGGATCCGCGCCCGCGCGTGGAGGGTGTTCATGGCCCAGATGATTGGATTCGTGCTGGGCCTGAGCTTCTGGTTCGTGGTGCTCCGCGCGCTCTCGAAGCGATGGGCGCGCCAGGTGGTCGCTGAGACGCGAAGCGGGCCTCAATGAGCCGCGGCGATCGCGCGCCGATCCTCGACGGGGACGCCCTCGACGTGACCTGGCCGCTCGTGGGCGTCAGTCGGTCGGTCCCGCCGGAGATCGCGCCGTCCGGGCAGCATCGCCAGCGCGCCAGCGACCAGGCGGGCCCCGTGGACGAAGGCCGCCGCTTCCGCGTTGGCGCCTGCGGCTCGATGCTCACGCTCTGGTCGGACAAGGCCACCGGACAGCCCGTCTGCCTCACCTGTTCTGACTGCGGGGCCGGTCAGGTCTGCGGCATCGGCCGCGACCATCCCGCCACCCGCCTGACCGCGCACGGCCTGCGCTGCGTGGCGCACCGATAGGAGGCAGACGACATGGAATACGGCCGCGTGCTCGAACGCAGGGTTGATGTGGTCCTGTGGGACCTGGACCTGCTGGCCCGCGACGGCGGTTCCCTGGGCTCGGCGCGGGAGATCTGGGAGATCAAGCAGCGCCTGATGGATGTCCGGCGGGCGATCTACCGGCAACCCGGCGAGCTGATCGGCTCGGACTTCGTGGCCCAGCTCAACGAGACGTGCGAGTGGGCACGCGATCGGATCGCCGCCATTCGGAGGACACCATGACCCCCACCGAATCGGCCCTGAAACTGCTCCGGCCCGGCGTCCAGGTTCGCTGGCCGGCGCAGCCGGACCCGAAGCAGCCCTGGTTGACGCCGGCCCCGCTGGAGCGGACGGTCCGCGAGATCCAGGGCCGCGGGATCGTCTTCAGCGACGGCACCCGTCTCGCGCTGCCGCCCGATCCGCAGCTCCGCCTCGGCAAGACGCCCGACGGCACCGCCGACACGCTGACCCTGAGCGTGCCGCCCAACCCGCCCCTGGTTCTAACCCTCGTAGATCCGCTGCACCGCGCGCCCGTGCTGAACGTTCGGGCGCTCTACGAGCGGTGCCGGGCCGGCGCCTGGATCGAGGCAAACGGGAAAGTCCGGTGGGCGACGGGGGTGGCGCAGGTCGACGGATGCCCGGTCATCGTGTTCTCCGACCGCAGCGCATTGCCGCTCACCGGGAACCCGGAGAAGGACCTGCGCTTCAAGGACGACCCGCGCGAGGGCAACCGCGTGGAATGGGAAGACAAGGGGGAGCGTTGGCGCAACGCCATGATGAAACCGACTAATCGACTTCTCTTCCGCAACGACCTGCCCGCGCCGAACCGGCGCTGACCGGACGAATGGCGGGCCGGGGATGGGACGAACGACCAGCCGAGAGCCCGGACGCCGGACCCCCACGCTGTGTTGATACGAGTGGGGGCCACGAAGTCGGTCCTGGCCGACAGCACGTAAGGAGATCCGACCATGAGCACCATTGGCTACCAGGAGCTCGGCGAGGTCTGGGGCGTCCGGTTGAGCAACGACCCGACCGTTGATCTCATTCGCGGCACCTACGAGGAGGTCCAGGCGCACATCGCGCGTGTTGAGGCCGCCATGGGCGTCGAATGCGACGGCCCGATTCCGATCTGGAGCGTCATCCACACGCCCGAGAGCTACAGCAACGTCCTGCGGGAGCACGAGGAGGTCACCGAATGAGCACCTACGCCTGTCGCACCTGCGGCGCGACAGGCGGGTTCGAGCAGCTCCAAATGGTCCCCCAGAGGTTCCGCGTCACCGACATCTACCGAGAGGCCGGCGAGCTGCGGGCCAACTACGAGGACTATTCGGAGGCCGAGGTCGGCGACACCGAGGATATCAGCTGGCAGTGCGGCCACTGCGACGCGCAGGCCGACACGCTGGACCAGCTGGTCAAGCTGGTCAGGAAGGTGGCCTGAGATGCACGAACCCAAGTGCCGCCGGTGCGGCGCTCCGCCGACCAAAGCCGTCGTTTTCGGGGAAGGCGGCATCGGCGAACCGGTCACGAGCTATGACCCGGCCACGGGCTACTACGCGACCGAAGACCTCGATCCAGCCGACTACGCTCCGGTCGCCTACGCCGAGTGTCAGGCGTGCGGCGAGCAGGCCGACACCATTCACGCCTTGATGGGGATGGACCCGGACGCCATCGACGCTTCGCCGACGACGGCGATCGGGTGAGGCGTCGGCGCACGGAGGTGCGGGCCCAGCGGAACTGCCACGCAGATGGATAGGAGCCAGCAACGATGGTGTCGATCCTCGACAGCCGGGGACCGGAGACGTGTGTCGTCGACGATGCGGCGGACGAGCCGTACTTCTTCACCGACACATCGCCCCGCCGGGCGCGTCATGTGATCGTGCCGGGCGTGCCCAGCGATGACGTGGGCGACACCTGGATCGAGCAGTGGGCCGTGGTCGCTCAACGGCGATTCCGGGGTGTCGCAGTCCACGATGTCAGCGACCGGCAGATCGGCGGCGGGCCGGGCGCGGGGTTCTCCGACCGGGTGCTGGTCGTCCCGTTTCGGTCGAGCGCACAGGCAATGGCGGTCATCGAGGACGTGTGCAACGAGTTTCCCGAACCGGCGGATGGGCACGGCGAGCGATGGACGGCGGTCGTCCCCTCGCTCGACCCGCTTCGCCCAGGCGCCCGAGTACCAGGCGTTCTGCACCGCCTTCGACGCGTTCATGGGACGGCGCTGATCCCGGCGAACCCGGCCGCTCAGCGCCTGCGTCGGCGCGACCCGGCGATCCACGGCCCGGCCAGCACGGTGGCCTCGTAGGGCAGACGAGGTGCCACGATCGCCGCCAGGCAGGCATCCTCCGCGGCATCGAGGGCCGCGTGGTCGTCGAATGAGGCGCGCTCCACATCGTCGCAGGCGTAGATCCCGAGCATGCGCTCGAGCACCAACGAGCAGGTGCGCCAGGCCCGGAACTCCGGGCCCTGACGCAGCTCGTGCCAGGCCACGCGCTGGTAGATCAGGCCGAAGGCCGGCCGGCGGTGGCGCATCGCGCGGGCCAGGCGCCGGCGTCCGGCGGGGCCCAGCGTCTCGAAGCGCGCCAGCACGCCGAGCGCCGCAGGCGGCAGCTCCGCGGGCGGCGCGAAGAGGTCCGCGGACGGCCCTGGCCCAGGGGCTGCGAGGGCGGCGAGGCGCAGGGCGAATGGCGCGGGCATCCCGTCCAGTGTGGCGACCTGTGCCTGCGGCACGCAAGCCCGCGGACCTGTGGCCGGCGGCCCCTGGCGCCGCTCGACCCGGGCTGCGCAGCCTGTACGGCCGGAAGCGTTGTTGCTGGTGGTTTCGCTAGACGCCAGGGCTGCACTCAACACCATTTGTCAATGGCCATCTCAAAGTCCCCACTGGTGGCCGTGAGAAGTCCCCACCCCGGGGACGTCGTCAGGCCCTCGGCGACGGCCCACCCGCTCTCGTTCTTGCCTCCTTCATCCGGTAGGAGTCACCC
>JAJYJR010000201.1 GCA_021789355.1 Chloroflexota bacterium
CCAGGAAGACGGGCCCGGCAAGGAGCGTGACCGCGATCCTCGTCGACTCGGGGTACTCGGTCCGGTGCCAGCGCATGTAGCGGGACATGCCTTCTCCCAGCTTCGGTTTGGATGGTGACGTGCGCCATCGGAAATGGCGAGGGGCATCGGTCCCGAACTCGTCCACCAGCCGAGAAACGTCCGGACCGGGCAGGTGGCGGGGCGAGGTTCGCGGCGGTCGTGCCGGGCATCGCCCCCGGTCGGTCGCGAGGCCCGCCTCGCGATACGCATTGCCGCAGCGCGGGTGCGCAACGAGCACGTCGCCGATCCGGCGCCGGCGATCACGTTGGTCGCGCCGACCTCGTCCTGCGTCTCTGCCTGATCACGAGCCACCCGAGCAGCATCGTCAGCGCCATGGCGGCGAGCGCCACCGCAACGATCGGCATCCACCACGACGTCCGGGGCCAGGCGAACTCGCTGGCCACGGCACCGATCACCGTGGAGGCGAGCTCCCCGCCGGCGTCGCTGTTCGTCATCACGACTACGCCGTCGCCGAGATCCGGGACGGCAGCGAACTCGCAGCGGTACCCCTCGTTCGCGCCGGTGTGCCCGATGGCGATCGCCCCCATGATCCCCTCGCGACTGACGCCGAAGCCCAGCGCGAAGCTGGGGTCGAGCAGCAGCTTCGCGGTGGCACGGTCGAGGACGACGCCGGTCCTCCCCGTGTAGGAGCGCATCACGTCGACGACGATGGCGGCGTACTCGGTGGGGGTGGTCCATAACGAGGCGGCCGCCTGCTCCGGGTAGGCGTGCCAACCTCCGCCGGTCACCTCCGTGCCGCCGGCCTGGTAGCCCACGGCCACGCGGCTCCGGTCCGAGCCGTCGATGAGCCGATAGGTCGACAGCTCGAGGCCGAGCGGCTCGAACACCATGGTCTCCGCCATCTCCTCCAGGGTGCGCCCGGTATGGTCCTCGATCGCGAGCTGGGCCATCACGTACCCGCCGCCCGAGTAGCTCTGCTGCGCTCCCGGCTCGGCAACGACCCGGATCGGCTCGTTCCTGCCCGGGACACCGTCCAGGATGCGGGGGAGATCCGGCAGCGGCTCGTCCAGGCGATACCCGGGGAAGCCGGGGACGTTCGTGCCGGCCCGGTGCGCGAGGAGCATGCGAAGCGTGACCGGCCCCTCGTAGGGCATGGGCGGCAGTCGCCAGCTCGTGAGCATCCCGGCCACGTCCGCATCGAGATCGATCAGGCCCTCTTCCGAGGCCGCGGCGGCCACCACCGCGGTCACGGGCTTGCTCATCGAGGCGGCCTGGAACAGCGTGTCGGCCTCCACCGGCCGACCCGGCTCGGCGAACCCGTAGCCGCGCGCATACACGACCTCGTAGTCATCGATGATGGCGACGCTCACGCCCTGGACACCGTGGGCCTGCATCGACTCCTCGACGACGCGGTCGATCACGCCGAACCGCTGCCCGGGATCGGCCGCAACCGCCGGCCCGGCCGACAGCAGTGACAGCGCCATGAGCGCTGCCGCGGCTCTCACCATCAGCTCCCCGGCCCGCCGCAGCGCTACCGGCGCTGCGCCCCTGGGTCGTTCTCTCGTCCCGTCACCTGTGGGCGGCCCATCGCCCGGTCGCCCCACAGGCGTTCGCAGCCCAGTCTTGAGCCGGGTCGACGGCGTCGGCAAGGGCCGCTCGTACCGTCTGATCGCACGACTCCGGCGGAACGCGTCGCTATCCCGAGACCGCCTTCATCGATGCCCGTTGGCTGCCCCGAACGGTTCTTCGTTCGCGAACAGGAGGGGAATGGTGGTCCGCGCCCGACAGAAGACTAACCGACCGACAGGGAGCGTGCGCTGCTCACTGGCGCTGGCGGACCGCAGCCGCCGATAGGGTTTCTGGTCGGGGCGAGAGGAGTGCCGCCTATTTAGGGTCCGGTTGGCAGGGACCTCACGTCGATGAAATTGAGTTGTTCGATCGCTTCGGTCGCGGGCGCCGGTGACTGACCAGCGATTGCGCTCGACCACACCAGCAACGGGCCGGCCACGAACGCAGCGCTCAGACCAGTGACAGGCAGAGTGACGAACCGACGCTGGGCGCGGTCGAAGACCTGCGTCGTCGAATCCTGCGCCCACGCGACCAGGCGATCGTTCAAGGTCGGCCATTGCAAATGGTCCGTCACATCAGTCGATGTCAGCAGGACGACCGGCTTCGAGTCCGCCGCCACGTCCGATACGAGGAACAGCGACAGCGAGTCGGGGTCGTTGTAGACGATCGAACGGCCGGCCATTGAGAGTTCCGCGAACGCGCCCGGCGTCTTGCTATCCTGGCCGGTCACCAAGTTGCGGGACTCGATCCACAGCTGCGTGGCGTTGCCGGTTTGCCAGGTCGCCCAGGGCCACGCGAGTGCCGGCGCGGTCGCTCCGGTTGTAATCGTAGTGATCGCGCCAGTGGTCAGGTTGGCAAGTCGGACGGCAGCGTTCCCGATCGTGGAACCGCCCGGCTGCATCGCCGCCATCGCCTGGCTCCAGATCACGCGGTCGCCGCTCACGACCGGCCATGCCTCAGGCCCAGGCACTGCGGCGCCGTCGGCTTGGACAGCGTGCGCCACTTCGTGAACGGTGTTGGTCGTGCGATCGAACGCCTCGATCCGCCAGTCGAAGAAGTCCGGACCATCGGCCTCCGACCAGACCACCCAGCGATCGTCCGCGGACGCTTCAAGGATCTGGCTCTGCGGCGTGGCGAGCGTGGCCATCATCCGAAGCTGACCTGTCTCGACATTGCGCAGGACGGCATAGGAGGCTTGGGTCGTTCCAAGGAACTTACGCGGCACGTTCGTGCCCACAAGCCAAAGGCCATCCGGCGTCGCGGCATGTTGCCAGTTGAAGAAGCGGTCGTTGCCAATGGCGGTCGAGAACGATCGGACCGTGATGCTGCCCCACGCCTCACGCATGGTTACGGTTGCTGGCTCCGCCGACTGGACAGCGGTCGGCTGCGGTGTGGTGGACGGGCTCGCCGATAACGAGGCTCCATGTTGCCCTGACGGAGAAGCCTCGGCCAACCGTGACGCGACGGCTGTCGGCGGCGCCACGGGTCCCTTGTTCGGTGATGCCGTCGTTGGGGGTAAGCAGCCGCCGAGGAGAGCCACGCTGACGCCGGCGAGAAGGAGGGCGCACCGGGCAGAACCCGGGAAATGGTGGAACATCCCACTCCCCGAATTCTGCCCGAGACGCGACAGTTCAACCCGAGATGTACTAGGAGACGAAGCCGTAGCCTCCCTGGATCATCATCGTCCGCATGTTCGAGCTTGAGATTGTGCTGTGCGGAGATGTCACGTCTTGGTACCAACTCACGGAGGTGGCTCCGTACACAGAATCCGCGTACGTGGAGTTCGCGCCAGAGCTGGTGTAACCGTGGACGGCGACCCAGTGCTCGATGATGATGTTAGTGGGGTGTCCTGTCAGGTGCGGTGTAGAGGTGTTCGCCTCCTCGTAGACACCTACGGCGATCGGCCAGCCACCGTCGACGTCAGTCGTCAACTCGCTTTCGTAGGTCGTGAGGGACGGTGAACTGAACGTTACCCAGAAGGACGTGTGTCCCCAAGCGTTCAGTGCGGGCGCCGTGACCGCGGGCGACCACGGGGTGTTGCCGTAGTAATCGGTGTCGAGGTAACCGCTGCCGTATGCCGCTAAATGGGCTTGCGTGAGGGATTCCCCGGCGGGACCGGTGGTCCCTGGGAACTTGTAGTAGAGCATGCTGTAGGCCGACGCGGGCCCGCAGTAGTAACTCTGGGTCTGGGCATGCTGACTCAGACTCAGCGAATTGCTGGTAAGGAGTGGACTTGCTCCGCCGACAACTGCCGACGCTGGAGTGAGGTTCGAGGTAGCGCCGGGCGCGTATTCACGCAAGAACGCCTGCCAGTGCTGGTCAAACGTAGCTGCGTCCGCGGTCCCGGCCATGACGGCGGCATGCTCGTTCGCTAGTTGTTCCTTCGCGGACTGCAAGGCTTGGTCCGCTGGCGACAGAGCGATGATACCGCCTTGGCCCGGCCCGCCGGTCTCGTGCGAGGGATCAGACGGGTTGGCAGCGAATACGGCACCAGGAAACAGCAGCGCGATGAGCAGTCCGGCTCCTACGCCGCTCACTGTTCGTGTACGGATCAATTTGGCCCTCCAATCGGTGCCACAGTGGCGCAGAATCCCTGCGTTGGCATGCGAAGGCAGCTTGTCTGCGTTCAGCTCGGCCTTTTCCTCGCCTGACCCGACTGACGTCCCGCCCCTCACTTCTTCTGCACGCTGGAGATCTGGTCGTTGGCGCTGCCCAGCGTGGGCTCGGAGGCGAAGCCCCAATCCCAGCCGCTGCCGGAGTAGTAGGTGCCCTGCCACCAGGCCGGATGGCCGCCGTTCAGAGTCACGAACGAGCTGATCTGCTTGTCCCATCCGATCACGGAAAGGTCGGGGTACGAGTTGTAGGCATCGAACGAGGGACCGCCGTAGTCGGCGTCTCGATACCAGCGCACGAACGCGCTGAGCAGCTGCGGAGACGAGGCCGTGCCGCCGGGAGACGAAGCCGTGAGGTCTGCGTCACGAGCGGCCGCGTTCTGGAAACAGCGGATCAGTGGGTAGTCCCGATCGTGGCAGGTGAACTGGGCGACGCTGTGGAGCGGGATCGGGGCGCCGTCAAGGGTCGCATGGAGTCCATCAGCCGCGCTCGCCCCGGGCGCAGCCAGCGGTAGCACCGCAGACCCGATCAGGAACGCGCCAGCCAGGACGATCGACTGCAGCCGAGATGGACTCACGTCTGGACCTCCCGATCAATGGATGCTCACTTACGCTGCTACAGTGGGCGGTGAGTCGGACGCTCGAATTCCCGCAACCGGGCAGCGGGGAATCACGCAAGGGTGGGCAGCGGAGTGCGAACCACGCTGGGGGGACGGATTGGCCCGGCGTTGGCCGCGGGTCTCCTCGTGGCCGGTCTCACGCTCGTGCTCTACGCGCGGGATCTGACGGCCCCACCCCAGGACTCGGTTGCGATTGCTCATCCAGCCCCCGACTCCTGGACCGTGGCAAGCGTCCCCTACGACGGCCCGACCTGGAACGCGGGGGTGCGCCCCGGCATGAAGGTGATCGGGGTCGAGCCGGCGAACGCCGATCCCTCCGGGGGCTGGACTAGCGTCCTGGTCACCGACGGAACCGTCCAGATCGCGCTGCAGCGCGACGCACTCCCTCCGAGTTCCACTGGGTTCGTGGGGGCGCTCGTCCTGCTGCTCCTGGCGGGCGCGCTCAGCGCATGGCTCCCCAACCTGGCATGGGTGCTGACCCTGAGCACGCTCGCCATCGTGACGATCGTACTCGCGCCCCTCACCGATCCCCCGGCCAGTCTCGCCGTCCTCTCCGCCGCACCCTTGGCCGCCGGCCTGTACACGACCGCGAACCCTCAGGGTCGACGCGTGTCGTTCGCGGCTGACGGGATGGTCGCCGCCACGGTCGTCACGATCCTGTGGAGCTTCGCCGTGCGGTCCGCTTGGAACCCCCTGATCTCACTCTCGCTGCTTGTGACCGGGACCGTGGCGGCCTTCAAGCTGGTCGTCGTGCTCCGGACGGCGTGGCGTCGTGCGGCCACCCGTCAGCCAGGGGCGGGTCTGTCAATGTGGGCGCGTGCTGGCCTCGCCGTCGACGAGTTGGTGCCCGGGCGGGCGCGGACCCGCATCTCGGCCATCGATCAGGAGCGCGAGCGGCTGGCCGGTGAGCTGCACGCCGACGTGCTGCCCGACCTCTCGGCGGTGATCCGTGACATCGAGGCCGGAGCTCCTCCGGCAGAGGCCGCACAGCGGCTGCAGGCGATCGCCCTGGAGGTCCGGGACCTGATGAGCGTACGGCGCATCCCTGCGCTGGACGAGCTGGGTTTGGTGGCTGCGCTCGAATGGCTGGCCGAGCGGGTCCAGGATCAAACCGGGGTACGCGTAGAGCTGGACATAGCGGGCTCCGGTCCGCGGCCGCCGCGCGAGGTCGAGGTGGCGCTCTTTCGGATCACCCAGCAGGGGCTCGATAACGCACTCTTACACGCCCGCCCACAAGTGGTGCGGGTCTCGATGGAATTGGACGCCGGGCATGTTGATCTCGAGCTGACCGACGACGGCGTGGGCCTGCCGGAGGGGGCCGAGGAGCAGGCCGCCCGGGCAGGCCGCCTGGGGCTGGCCGACATGCGGGAGCGTGCCCGGGCCATCGGCGCCATTCTCTCGATCCGCGGCGCGCCGGGACGCGGGACGTCGGTGCTCGTGCGATGGCCGACCTGATCCGTCTCGCGATCATCGACGACCACCCCGCCACCGCGGCCGGGCTTGCTGCGCTCCTCGCCCGCGAGCCGGACCTGCAGGTCGTGGGGGTCGCCACCTCGCCCCCCGAGGGGGAGCGGCTGCTGGCGACCGCCGGGCTCGATCTGGCGCTCATCGACATCGTCTTCGCCGGGCAGCCAACCGGCTTGGACCTAGTCGCCCGCCATGGCGGCCGGGTGGCCTCGATCCTGTTCAGTTCGTACGACCAGGCGGGTTTCTACGCCCGAGCTCTCGAGCTCGGGGCGCGCGGATTTCTCCCCAAGTTCTCGCGGGTCACCGACATCGTGACCGCGATTCACCGGGTCGCAGCCGGCGACTTGGCCTTCAGCGCGGCAGTGATGGCCCACGCGCGAACGGCGCTTCCACCACCGTCCGAGCGAGAGCTCCTGGTGATCGAGCTGGTGGTAGAGGGTCTCTCGAACGACGAGATCGGAGCCCGACTGGGCCTCACCGAGAAGTCGGTCGAGAGCCACCTGCGGCGTCTGTTCGCCCGCTACGGACCTGCGACGCGCACCGAGCTGTCGTTTCTGGCGGTACGGCAGGGCTGGATTTCGCTGTCACGATAGGGCACGAGCCATTGGCCGCGGCGATGACGCAGGCACCAGCTACCGTCCTGACTTGTAGTGCCCGGACGCTCGGCGGAGAGGCGCTCGAACACTGCCTGCCATCGCTCGGCGGCAGCAGGGTCCCGGTGCAGGGTGTGGCCATCCTCGGCCCAGATACCTGGGACAGCCAGACAAGCCCGTCGTCTCAGAATCACCACGTTCCCGACAGGGTGTCGCCTCGAGTTGCTCCGTTCGTTCCCTGGAGCACGCCGACGACCTATCGGCGGGCGCGCAGAGGTTGATCGGGGCGTTCGGGCAGGATCTACCCAGCGGCGAGAACGACCTGCCCGACGAGCGCCTATCGGCTGGAGACGACGTGGTAGCCACGCTCGTTGGCGACGTACCCACTGTTTCACCAAGTCTGCGTACACGACCGTACGGTCATGACCGATTGGGCAGCCGCGCCATCTTATGTAACTATCAAGGCTAGGCATGTTTGTCTATTGCCCGGCGTCAGGGTGCAGTGGTAGAGAACTAGAGTCGCATCCCGGTCGGAGGGCCGGTATATCGAAGAAGAGCGGATCGGGCAGCGGGCCTGCCAATCCCATCAATGGAGTACCAGATGCCGTATCCCGAAGGGAGTGCGCCCGATGAGACGGTTCGTAATTCCGATACTCGCAGCATCTCTGATCTTGGTAGCCGCCGTTCCCGCTGACGCAAGCGGAGCGCCATCTTCGAGTCCGCCTATTCCGATGGCCTACAAGTACTTCGTGCCGCCGAATCCAGCCGCCGTCGTCGAAATCGTGCAACACGCTCCACAGCCCAATCCGTATGCAGATCAAGCTGGGACGTCTCCCCTTGCGGTCGTTGGCCAGAACCAGTGCCTTCTCGGTTCACGCAGCAACGGCATGATCTATGCGGCCAAATATCTCTCCATCAACGGCGTGCTCGGCTACGTTCCGTACGTGAGAGATCTGTACCCGTGCACGGGAAGCCTCGGGTTCTATCCGAGTGATAGCTTCGTGAACGGGGCTAACATTCAGGGATCCGGCTTGGTGCAGGTCGGCTACTACAAGACGGATACGCAACCTCTTGCGTTCTGGTACACGCCTCAGGACAGCTGTGGCGGCTGTTTCACTGTGTGGCCAGATCCTGGGTTCTACCCTCGAGTCGGAGACTACGTAAGGTTCTCAATCACCCCGTCCGGAGGTCGATGGACGATCGATATCTGGGATACGACCAGCGGGCATGAGGAGTCAACCTCCGTCGCGCAGTCCTTCACGTCCGGGTTTGCTTGGTGGGCAGTTGAGACGGACAACACGTCGACCGTCCTGGACGTGCCCGTTGGCTACCCGTACGCCTGGGTATATAACTGGCTGTACAGCCTCAATGGGGGGTCCACCTGGACGAGCCCCGGCTCGCTCAGCGCCCAGCTGAACAACCCGAACGACGCTGCCTTCTACCACGGTGGCTCGGCAGCGTACAATGGCGTCTGGGGTTTGTACGGATATACAACTGCGCACTAGCAGATTGTGAGACTGCGCACGACGCTCGAAAGGTTGCGTTCTGACGCTCAGGGCAGACTTCCGCACGAGCAGCCGAGTCCACCGCAGGATCTGGACGTTCTTACCGCCAGCAGAGCGCGGCCCTCTCCCGGGTGAACGTTGGCGACAACGCCGTGCACCTAGAGACGAGTCAGGTTGGTTGACGAAGTGAAGCGCGTAAGCGTCGCCAGCAGCTTGATAGTGATAACGTGTTCGATCGCGCTGTGGTTTCCTTCTTTCTGGCTAGACGTGTCGTCCGGTATTAGTAGTGCGCCTACGCATCCGACCCGGGCGGGCGAAATCATTGGCGGCTGGGGCGAAACCATTGCATCGATCGCATTCATCGTCGGATGGTTGCTTCTGGCAATCGCCGTTTGGCAGCGTCGCCGGAGAGACCGATAAACACGACCGCGGCGCTGCGAGCACGGGCACCGTCCTGACGTCGCCGAGTTGTCGGATGTGGCATGCAGCCGATCGCGTCGTCGGCTGCAACGCCGGACCAAACACGGCGTCGATGCCGGTCACCGGCCTCGTCGCTCAGCATCGGGATGACGTCAAGCGTGGTTCAATCTCCCGTGCTGACTTCGTCGCCCAGAACACGGCCGCGTGGGCGGCGCACGGCACCATCACGACCATCTCCATCGTCACGCCGGCGCAGACGACGCTCACCCAGGCGGGGTTCTCCACCGCTCTCGCGACCGTCGACCTGACGCTGACCAATGGCGGCACATGGTCAACCGTTCGCGCCACTGTGAGCATGATCGCGGAGCCGGACGGCTGGAAGTACATCAGCATCGATCCCGCACAATGAGAGTGGTCCGTTTCGTGCCCGTCGCCGTCGTCATCGCCTTCGCTCTGGCGGCGTGCGGCGGGCCGAGCGGCAGTCGGCTGGCGGCGCT
>JAJYJR010000202.1 GCA_021789355.1 Chloroflexota bacterium
GGGGTGGTGCCGCTGGCCTGACCGCGCGGCACGACGATCAGCTGGCCGTCGGGATGGAGATCACGTGTCCGCCGAGCGGGAGGTCAGCTGTCCGCCTGCGAGGACGTCCTGCTGTCCCTTGACACGTGCCGCACGTCGTCGCCACGCGCTTGCTCGCGAAGGCAAACGGGGTCATCCTCAGACCATGCATCGGCCCGAGATCCTCGACCTCTGGCCACCGCGGCAACCATGGCGGGTCGCCCGACGCCTCCATCACGCTGCCGGAATCAGATCGCGGGCGCCAGGAGGACGGCCGCGCCGGACGGCAGCGGTGATCGTTTCTGTTTCCGCGCTGCTCATCGCCGCCTGCGGGGGCCCGGCGCCGACGAGCGCCCCCGCCGTTGGGCCCGCGACGACGAACCTGCCGCGTCCCGAGCCATCGCCTGCGATCGCCACCTTCAACCCGGCGGCCACCATCGGTCAGCCGACGCTCGTCCCGCCTCCTCTCCCCCCGGGAGTCGTGTCGTCTTCTGCGCCATCGGTGCCACCCGCGACGCCAGCGCCGACGTCCCCGCTGCCCGGCACCACGGCGCTCGTCCTGCCCACGGACGCAGGCGTCACGACCATCGCGCTCGGCCCCATCCCACCCGGGTCCGCGCCCGGGCAGTACCCACCGAAGAGCGGTGGCACTCCGACCGGGCCGTATGTGTACCTGGGCGCCGACCCCGTGAACCAGTCGGCCTACCGGCTCTCGGTGGTCGATCTGTCGGGCGGTTCCGTGCGCTACGTGCCGCTGCCGTCCCGTCCGGCCGAGTCGGTCGCATACGCGCTCGTCACCGGGGGCCGGCTGGTGGTGCTGCTGCGGCGCCAGGAGGGATGGCCGCCCGAGCAGCTCGGCATGCCCTGCTCATCCAGCAACGGCCGGCCCATCACCTGGCGGCTCCTCGTGGCGCGCCTGGGGAGCGACGGCCTTCCCGCGCAGGGTTGGTGGCAGGTGGACGCGGGTGTGGCCACGCGCCCGTTCACCGATCCCAACGCGGGAGTGACCTGCCACGATCCGCTCGTGCCGCCCGTGACGGTTGCCGGAGATGCGGGCTCGCTCGTCGCCTACGCCACCGACCACCCCAGCGCCGCCTACTCGGCCGGCTCGCGGATCGTCCTGCGCTCGCTCGCGTCGGGGACGGTCGAGCGGGTCATCGACACGGCGACGACGGTCACCGCGCTTGCCCTCTCAGCCACGTCGGTGGCATGGGTCGAGTCGCCCGACGCGGACGCGCCCGGCCCGGTCACGCGCTGGCGAGTGATGCGGGCGCCGGTCGGCACAGGCGTTGCGAGCGAGGTCCCGCTGGCCGTGCCGGGTCGGATCTGGCGCTACGCACCCCAGAACATCATGCTCGATGGCGACGCGGTGCTGACGAACCCGGGAGCACGTGTCATCGGCTGGGGCATCGCGGTGCGCTCGCAGGGCAGTTCGGTCGTTGCGCTCAACCCGAGCGGATCGCCGTACTGCACCGTGTTCGGCGCCTCGCTCGGCGTGGCGGTGCTGGCCTGCCGAAGTGAAGGGACGGACGACCACGTCGCCACGTGGTCCGCCACGCACGGCCTCCGCGTCCTCGCCGAGCCCGGCCCCGCCCTGTACCGCAGCGAGACGGTCGCGTCGGGGTACGTCGCATGGGTCTGGGCGGACCTCATGACGCTCACCCGGCAGGACCTGGTGGCGGTGCCCTTCGGCGGGCTCATCGCGGCGAACCGATGATGCGCGGCCGGGCGGGTGGGCTCGCCGTCGTCGCGCTGTCGCTTGCGCTGGCCGCCTGCGCCGGGGGCTCCAGTCCCAGGGCTGCCGCCACCTCGTCGGGGACGATGCCTGTCCCCCCTGCCTCCCAGACGGGCACTGCCCAGCCCGCGGTGCCGCCTGCCTCCCCGACCGCCCCCGCCGCGACCTTCCCGCCCGGCACGAGCATCCTCACCCGCGCCTTCTCGTTCGGTGCCGTGGCGTGGTCGCCCGATGGCAGCGCCGTGGCGGCCGAGGCGCTCGGGCAGACCATGGGAACGGGGAGGGTTGACCTGTTCGCGCCGGACGGTGCCGCGCTCGCGTCCATCCCCGGCTTCGACTTCGGCTGGCTCGACGCCAGGCGGCTGCTCGTGTTCCAGACCACGCCGAACAACGCGGCGAGCGGGGTGGTGAGCGAGTGGACCAGCAGCGGCCATCTCGTCGATCGGCTCGCCGGCACCTACGGCGGCGTCCTCGCCAACGGGCACGGCGCCGCCCTCCTGCATCGGGCGCCCCCGCCCTACGCCTACGCCGGGACGGACTTCCAGTTCTGGGCGAACGGCCGTCTCTCCCCGATGATCACGGCCCCCGGCATGCCTGTGGCGTGGTCGCCCGACGGGCGCCTCGTCGCGGTCACCGAGTCCACCGCGACCGTGAGGGTCACCGACGGTGTCACCCTCGCCAGCACGGGAGGTCCGATCATGGGCTTCCTCCACGTGCTGCGCTTCCCCGACGGCGCCGTCGTCCGTTCATTCCGAGATCACCCGATCAACCTGCAGGGCGGGGTCGCGTGGAGCCCGAACAGCCGCTATGTCGCGGCCGGCAACTACGGCGCGGAGGGCGTCCTCGTCTTCGACCTCTCCACCGGGGATGTCTGGCCCGTGCAGGTTCCCGCGAGCTTCTGGCGCTGGGCACCCGACGGGCGCCTCGCGATCACCAACCCCGACGGGACGACACTGATGTGGAACCCGAAGGCCAGCCTGACGGCGAGCGGCCTGCCCGCGGGCCACCCGATATGGGGTCCGAGCATGGACGAGGTGGCCATCTTGCCCGAGGGACAGCCACCGGGGCTGGCAGTCATGCTGCGCACGCCGGGCACGGCCCTGTCGGTGCGGGTGGACTCGGGGGGCCCCGGCTTCCCCGTGGCGTGGGCGCGCGACGGCACGAGCTGCCTCCTCACGACCGCCTCGACCACGATGGGGCGGGCCGACGAGCTACTTCGGGTGCCGCTCAGCTGAGACGGGGCCGGGATCGACGCTCACGTCGCGTGCGCCAAGCGACGATGGCTCGTGGACCTGCACCGCACCGTCGGCGGCGCTTCGACGGGTACCCGACCCGGACGAGGCGGGCGATGCTGTTGTTGCCCGCACCGCCCGCGGCGAAGGTCAGGGCGTGCCGATGATCGCGACCGACCAGGCGCACTCGGAGTTGATCTCGATGTGAAAGGGACCCGTCGCCCCGTTCAGGTATGCCGTCGTCGTCTTCCCCGGGGAGGTCGTTCCCTCCTCGTTGGCGAGGAGCGCGACCAGCCCGTCCTGGCCGTAGAGCATCGCCGAGAAGACGCCAGCCTGCCCGAAGTTGGTGCAGTCGTAGGCGTAGGCCATGTCCACGCTATCGCCCGACGCGCTAAATGGCCGGCTCGTCCAGACGCCGCTACCGGTGTGCTTCAGCAGGGTCTCGGGCGACGCGGGCGTCGCTTCCGGGGGGAGGATTGCCGTCGGAGCGGCGAGCGGCGATGCGACCGCTCCCGGTGACGCGCCTGCCGATGCGCCGGCCGCCGGGGTCGCCGCGTTGCCCGGCGCGGTGCCGGCGCAACCGAGTAGGAGGACGCTCAACACACCCATGGCCAGGACCGTCCTTCCCGACCGGGACCGCTGGCCCCACCGTACCCTGTTCCGACCCATCCTCAGCACCCCTCCCGAAGCGCTGCGCCGCCCTCGCGGGCCTGGTGGCGCGCGTCCGGGGTGCCTCGCCACACTACCGTCTCCGGCGCGGCAATGTCACCTATAGTCTGTAGACCCATAGGCTCGCGGTTCCTAGCGTCGGAGCATGGCTGTTGGCGCTGGCGATCCGCTGCTCCGCGCCTTCGGCGATGCGGTCCGCACGCTCAGGCTTGCGCGTGGTCTCTCCCAGGAGCGCCTCGCCGAGCTGGCCGGCATCCACCGCACGTACGTCGCGGACGTGGAGCGGGGCCAGCGCAACATCGGGCTTCGCAACGTGGCGCGCCTCGCCACGGCGCTCGACGTGGATCTCCCCACGCTGATGGCGGCCCTGGAGACCGCGCGGCGCGAGTAGGGGGGCACTGGCGCCACCGGCCAGGGTCGGCTCGCACGAGGTGCGGGAGCGCGCCGCCAGTGTTGGGGTGCCGATCTGCGCGGGCGCGCCGACGTGGTGGTCAGCGACGCGCCGCGGTGAAGCTGAACTCCACGCGACCGAGATCGGCGCCGTAGACCGCGGCGTCCACGAGATCATCGTGCTCGCCGTTCGGGAAGGCCACTGCCTCCCGGACGAACGCATCGACGCCCGGCGCGTTTCGCAGGTAGCACACTTTGCCGGCTTCGGCGCGAGCCGCGAGCGCGCGGGCTCGGGTCACCTTGTCCCTGTCCGGGTAGGCGGCCAGCGCCGGTAGGCGGGTACGCGCCAGCACCTCGCGGACGAATGTGCTCTGGTGCGCCACGGCCTCGATGTTGACGACTGCGACACTGCGGTGGACCGACGGATCGCCGCCGGCGAGAGTCGAAGGCAGCATGCTGTTGGGCCACAGCAGTCGCGGGCCCTGCGCGAATCCGTACTCGGGGGTGGCGCCAGGCTCCATCGAGTCGGTCCGGCCGGTGAGCCACGCCCGGTGTCCCTCATCGAGCCGCTCGTGCCAGGCGCCGACGAGGTAGAGCGTGTGGTCGCTGTCCTCCGCCCATTCCACCACGGCGGTGTAGTCGGACCGCTCGCCTTTCGAGGCGGCGAGGTCCACGCCGACGCGACGGGTGACTCGGGCGGGCAGGGCATCCACCGGGCGGAACCACTCGCGGCGGAAGATATTGCCGCCCATGCCGGTGGGATCGTTCTGGTATTGCAGGTCGTACAGCGCCGAACCCATCTCGGCGCGCTTCTGGGTCAGCTTCTCGGGTGGCCAGTAGTCGGGCCAGAGCGAGGTCCCGTCCTCATGCATCGCGCGCCGCACGAGCGCCGGCCAGCCCTTACCCATCAGCTCGGCATACAGATCGTCCTCGTGCCAGCGTGTGCCCAGGAACCAGCGGCTCCCGCTAGGGACGACCATCGGGTCCACCACGGACCAGTACGTGTCGCTGGCCCAGGCGCGCTGTCCCGCAGTGGCGTTCTCCTGCATGCCCACCATGTCGTCGGCGAGCAGGTCGTCCAGCCGCGGGCCCGCCCGCACCGAGCGCAGGCCCATCGCCTGTACCGTGTAATCCTTGCCCAACACGTCCTCGGCGCCCCGAATGGTCCAGTGATCGTCGCTCCAGTGGCGCGAGACGAGGCTCTCTTGCGCTGCCCAGGGGAAGACCTCGGCGAAGCGCGGATGCATGACAAGCGCGCGGATCGCCCCGCTTCGGGCCCTCGCGTCGTCATCTACCGCGGTCAGGATGCCGAGCCGGCGCCGCCCGCGTGTCTCGCCGATCCGTCGCGCGGCACGGTGAATGAAGAGCGTGGTCTTGGCATGACCGCGCGGCATCAGCACCAGGCCCTTGTCGGTGCGCTGCGCGAACCCGGACGCCGCGCGCAGGTGGTCGGGGAACCACAGGTTGCTGACGTACAGCGCGAAGGCGGTGTCGGACACTGCCGCCGACCGGCGCAGTTCCTCGGCGGCGCTCATACGGCGTCCGGGTCAAGCTCGGCGGCGATGGTGCGCAGCCGTGCCGCCTGCTCGGACGGCGGGAGGCTCTCGATAGGGTGGGTCTCGACCGCGACCGGACCGCCGCGCGCCCCGGTGAGTTCCACGCGGGACGGCTCGCGGTACCTGTCGGGCCGATGCGCTTTCAGCAGGAAGATCAGGAGCGTGTCGCTCGTCGTGAGCGCGCGCCTCCGAGCCTCGGCTTCGAGCACATCGATGGCGTCCTGCTCGGTCTGTGCCCACGCCTCCGCGAACCGCCGATCGCGCTGACGGCGCCGGTAGGCGGTGTCGCGATCGATCCCGGCCCCGTCAGCCGACAACCGCACGTTGCCGGTCTGGCGAAAGATCTCCAGGAACCGCGGCGCCCAATCGCGCTTGCGCCTCTTTTCAGGTGCCGATTGTGCCGTGTGTTCAACCATCGACCTGCACCGCTTCGCGCCCGGTAGAGCGCTCCCAGCGCTCCTTCGCCAGCTGCACGTACTTCGGGTCCAGCTCCATGGCGTAGCAGCGGCGCCCCAGGCGTTCGGCCGCGATCAGGCACGACCCCGACCCGCTAAACGGCTCGTACACCGCCTCACCCGCCCGGAGGTGGTTGCGGATGGGCGTCTCGAAGAGGACCACCGGCTTCTGTGTGGGGTGGTCGATCTTCTCTTCAGTGCTGCCACTCATGATCATCTTGGGCGAGGGGGCGCGCCAGACCGTCGCCTGGTCCCGCTCGCCGATGAAGAGGTGCGGGACACCGGGCTTCCGTACCACCCAGCACGGCTCGTGCGCCCAGTGGTACCAGGAGCGGCTCATGGCAAAGAGCCCCTTGTCCCAGATCACCTGTTCCACGATCTCGAAGCCGACCCGCACGAGTCCCTGGGCCACGGCGGCGGCATGCACCCCCGCGTGCCAGACGTACCCGACCTCGAGACTCGGGACGAGGGCGAAGGCGTCGCTCCAGTCGATGCGCGTGTCGCCCGAGAGGGAAGTGTTCCGGTGCCCACGGGTTCGCCCGTGCCCGCCGTGGGGCGCTGCAGTGGCATCGTCTGCCGCGGGGTGGTCCATGGCGCCATCCCGCAGCATGTACGGGGGCTCGGCGGGCCCAAGGCCGTTGTGGCCGGCTCGGTCGCGCCAGGTCGGGTCGAGTTCCACGCCGTATGGCGGATCGGTGGCCAGGAGCCTCGGAGTGGCTCCGTCGAGGAGACGGGCCACATCCTGGGGGTTTGTGGCATCACCGCAGAGCAGACGATGCTCGCCGAGCTGCCACAGATCACCCGGCTGGACGTACACATCGGCGTCGTCGGGTTCTGGCGGCAGCGCGTCGGGGTCGCCCGCTCCCCCGTGCACGGCGAGCTTGTATTGGTCGGCGAGGCCGTCGAGCAGGCCGCGCAGCCCTGCGTCATCCACCGCGAGATCGCGCAGCAACTCTTCGAGGACGCTCCTGTCCGCCTCGGCCATCGCCACCAGGGGATCGAGCGTGGCCAGGACCAGGCGCTCTTCCTCCTCGCTCAGATCGACGTAGGTGACGGGCACGCTGGGCTCGCCGCGGCTGATGGCGAGTTCGACCCTAAGGTGGCCATCGACGACATGCCCGGTGCGCTGGTTGACCAGCACCTGCGCGACCCAGCCCACCTCGTCGAGCGCGCCGGCCAGTGCGCGCTGCTGGGCCCTCGGATGGACTCGCCAGTTGCGAGGGTTGGCGAGCAGTTGGTCAGGCGCGGCTTCGCCCGAGCCCACGATGCGGGTGCGCCAGGCGGTTGACTTCGTGGACGGCCGCTTGGGGGCTGGGTCGTTGGCGGGCGATGGTTTCGTGCCTGGAACGGTGCGGAGGGCGGGCATCTTGGGTTCCTGTCGCGTCTGGTGCGTGGCCGCCCGCGACACGGTGCCTCGGGCGCCTTCGGCTCGTCAGGCCGCGCGTTGCGGCGGTCTCTATCGGGCAACGTAGGGGAGGCGTGGGAGGCGGTCAACGTCTTCGGGATCTGCGCGGCTCGAACGGTCCGCAACTTGATCGCGTCGGGACGAGGTGTGCGGGGTTCTGTGCGGTAGCGTGGTCGCCTGACCACGGGGCGTGGCCTCGCGCGACTCCGGCGTCGAGGCACGCCCGCTGTCGCCGAGGGAGGTCAGCGAACTCGCGGCGCGAGTCGTGGGCGGCCGGCAGAGGCGCCGACGGTCGGGCGCTTCCTCACGGCGGCGTCACACACAATTGATTGCGCGCCACGTCGCCCGTCGCCATGAGCGTCTCGAACTTCGTGCCGGCACCTAGCGGGCGACCTGTTCGGGCGGCTTCCAGGTCATCCTGGCCTTGAGTTCGGCCGTCATCTCGCTGCTGTGAAGTTCGGTTCGCAGGGCTTCCACCGCAGCCTGCCCGGCATTGGCCAGGTGTAGGGCCGGGTCGATGGCCTCGGCGAGTTCGGGACTGGTCCTCGCCCGCCACGGGCCAAAGGCCGTGATGTCGAGGAACACGCTTCGCACCCGGACCAGGGCTTCGAGGGTCGTGCTGTCCAGGATCACACCCGCTCGCCCCACAACTGCGCTGAGCCGCGCGGCCGAATTGGTGGTCTCCGTTCGCAGCCGTACCCGGGCCTCGTCATCAAGGGGTTGGTGCACGTGCGCGTTCCGTTCCAGAGCCGCGACCTGTTCGGAGGTGATCCTCCCCACCGCGTCGTACAGGAAGTCGTCCATCGCCTGCTTGATGTCGAGCGCCGCGGTCACGACCGCCTCGTAGTGGGCCTGTCGATAGACGGCCGTGCGTTCCTGGACGGCAAGCTCGTATTGGCGCCGGGCGACGTTCAGTGCGCGACGCGAAACGACGAGGGTGGGCCCGCCCAGCACAGCAGCGCCCATTGCGGCGATGGCCGCGCCGATCACTGCGCCTTGAATGGTCGTGCTCGACCAGTCGATGCTCATCAGCCGAATTGTGACAGTCCTGCGTCGGCTGAGACCGTCCCGTCTCGTTTGGTGGCGTGTGTCGCACCGACCGTAGCGCCCGACTCCCGGCACGAGATGCGGCCGGGGCAGATGGCAGGCACGCGCACTCGGAGGGTCGCAGGCCGCCTCAGCGGTCGTCCCGGTCGAGGAGCGCGGGGTTGACCGGTAACGGCCGGACGCCGCGGACCGCGTCCTCGATGCCAGGCTCAATGGTTGCAGCCATCCTCGATATTCTTCATGCCGACCGCACTAGGCGGAGCGGACTGGAGTCGCTGGCGTCGATCCAGACGATGTGTTGGAAAGTGTGGGCGCCACTCCTCTCGCCCCGACCAAACCGACCTCATCAAGTATGGGGTCGAGGCACCGCTTGTCCAGTACTCAGCGGCATCGGTGACGATCGCGGCCAACCAGACCGCCAGCATCACCGTGACAAACACTCGCACCTGTTCGCCGCCGACGCACGATCCCACGCCGACCGGTGCACTCGCCGCTGGCACGGGTACTCCCTCGTTGCCGCCCACGACCAGCCTGCCTGGCCAGGGTGGGGGACCCCAACGGAACCATCCCCCTGACGAGGCGCTCGAGCGCCGCCGGCAGCTCGCTGGCGCGGCCGATCCCGGGCTGATCGAGGAGGCCGGCCAGACCGGCCGACTCGTAGCGGGCGCGCCAGCGGAAGAGGGTCGCCCGGCTGCAGCCGACGTCGGCACAGATCGTGGCGATCGGCTCGCCCGCGGCCCAGCCTCGAAGCGC
>JAJYJR010000203.1 GCA_021789355.1 Chloroflexota bacterium
CTCTTCCTGGAGTCGTGGACCGAGGACAAGGCCCTCGCCGCCCTGGCCCCCCTCGGTGGCGAGGTGCTCAAGACCTCCCTCTCCGAGGAGGCCACCAAGGAGATCAATGCCGCCCTTGAGGCCGACAGGGACGACGGCACCCCCGCTGCACCGGCGAGCTAGGTCGAGAGGCGCGCTGGACAGCCGCCGCTCGCGTTCACCGCGCCAATCGCCAACCCGGAGATGACGGAGCCCTGCCAGGCGCGGATCTGCCCGCCCAGGCCGGGCACAGGCTAGTACGTCGCACCGCCGTCGAAGCGACGCTGCTCCTCGACGGTCCCACCCGACTCAGCGAAGCGCCGGGCGAACGTGCGCCGGAGGATGTACTGCGTGGGACGGGCGGCGGGGGCGCGTCGGCGCAGGCGGCGAGACCGATGCGCGCCGCGAGTGCCGCGAACTCGTGCCCGAACGACCCCGCAGTCATCGGACCGCTGCGCCCCGCGAAGAGCTCGGGATACGGCGCGTCGCCGCGGAAGCGCAGGTAGCGCGCGAGGACGGCTTCGGTCTGCTCGCCGAAGTACACCGTGCGATGCTTGGCGCCCTTGCCGAGGAGGCGGATGGAGCGCCCGACGCGGTCGACCGCGCGCATCGACAGACCGGGAAACTCGGCGGGCCGCATCCCCGTGTCGAGCATGAGATGGCACCACAGCGCCAGGCGCACGCCGGCGTACGACAGATCTGCCGCGAGCGCGCGCAGCAGGCGCTCGATGTCGGCGTCGGAGAGGCTCGTCGGAGCGTCGTCTTCGTCGTCCACTGCCTGCGGGAGCTTGAAACCGCGGAGCGCGTCGCGCGGGACGGCCCCGATCGCGATCCCCCGCTCGGCGAGGACGCGCAGGGCGCCGCCCTCCGAGCGTTTCGCGCCGATGGTGATGGCACCCCCGCGCGCACGGGGCCGGTTGAGGAAGCGCCCGATCGTTTCGGTGTTGAGGTCGGCCACCGTCGCGTTTCATACCCCCACCCCGGTCCATTTCGGGACCGCGGAAGCGATCCGCGGCCGCCGCGCCGGCGTCCTCCACTGCCTGTCTGGCACACCCCGAGCGCTTCGTCCGGGGCGCCCCAGTCCCGCCGGCGCTCCCGACCGTCGCCTGGATCAACGAGCCGAAGGAGAAGCCGAATCAGAGAATCGGATGACGCCGTGTCTCAGTCAGGCTGACTGGTTCCGGGACGCGAGGGGAATCCACCTTCGCCACTGCCAGCATGGCCTGTGCCCGACCACGTCGAGCGCGACGGGAGATGCGCCGCCCACTTGGCCGCTATCAACCGTGGTCCGCGCCGTTGCGGCTGTGCCACACAAGCTGGCACACCAAGGGAGGATCATACGAGCATTCCCAGCGACCCAGACAGGCATCGCGCAGATGCGCAGAGCGAGGGTGCCATGACGCAGATCTCCTACGAGTTGTTGCGGTCGGCCCTGGTGGCGGGAGGCCCAAGTGTCTTGGTGTCGACCACTGAGCTGGCACCAGCGGGCGGGCCACACACCGCAGTCGCCCCTGCGCGCTTCGTCGCTCCAGGGCGGCAGGGTGCGGTCTACGCCTACGAGCGTCGATACATCGACCATGATGCGTGCCAGGTCGTGATCATCGACTCGAAGCAGTCGCAACTCAACCGGGCGGAGGCCGCGCTGCAGCAGGCGCTCGACGATCGCAACCCCGTCCTGCGGCGTCTTCCCCACGTCACCGTCACGTATCAGCGCGAAGGCGCCTCGGAGATCTTTACGGACCTCACGCTGCCGCACCGCGCCTATGACGGGCATGTGCGCGCGGGCACCGTGGCCGGCAGGCCGGTAACCCAGACCGCCGAGTACCGCGCGGTGCGCGACGCGACGCCGGCGAACGCGCGGGCGCTCCTCGAGTTCAGCCCGATCACGCTCGTCTTCGGCGGTTGGGACGCCAGTCGCAAGAGCCGCCAGGGCCGCTGGCGCAGCGCCCTGGTCGGGGAAATCATCGGGGTCCTCGCGGATCAGCACGCGGACACCCGGAACCCCGCTATGCGCGGCGGCGCGAGGGTGGACCCGGTGGCGATGCAGGTGAACCTCGACGCACCCACGTTGAAAGCGTTTGCCGAGGCCCAGCGTGACGAGCTGGCCCCCGACACCTACGAGAAGCTCGTCAAGACCAAGCCCAAGGAGGGCGGGATTTCGGCCTCGCCGCTCGGCCTCGGGGGGATTCCGCCGAGCCTCGACCAGCTTGCGGGCGTGGCCTGCGCACGGATCATCCGTTCGCACGTGCTCTCCTTTGCGGCCCTGCGCCAGCTGCGCTTCGGTGCGGGTCCGGACGGAGACGCCGCGTGCCGGGCGCTGCTCGCCGCGCTGGCCCTCGACGGACTGGCCCGCAGCGACGCCGAACTGTGCCTGCGCGCCAACTGCGATCTCGTGGAGGCGGGGCCCGCGCGCGTGGGTCTGGACCGGCGGTCGGGCAAGCACGAGACGCTCGAGCCGCTCGACATCGCCGCGGCCGATGCGCTCCTCGGAACTGCCGCCGATCGCGCCGTGCGCGAGGCCGCGGTCCGCTGGGAGGGCCAGGTGTTCGCGGTACAGGGCAACCCGGCCGTGGTGGCCGGCGCACTCGACAGCGCGGCCGAGGCATGAGATGGCGTTCGCCATCATCGCGGAGTTTCCGCTCGGAACCTACCGCGGCCACCTGCCCGATGGCTCCTTGGACGCGGTCCCGGCGCCGGCACGTCTCCACGCAGCGCTACTGAACGCGGCCGCGCAGGGCCCACGGGCTGCGGAGGTCGAGGGCCGGCTGACGCCGAGCGCGACGGATCGCGAGGCGCTGGCGTGGGTGGAGACGCATCCGCCGGATGCGCTGTGTCTCCCGCCTATGGCGCGCAACGCGCCGACTGCGGAGACCTACCGCGCGCAGGGGTTGTGGCACCACTGGTCAGGAAAGGTGGCGCGTGGCGACGCCGACGGGTCGGTCGCCCTCGACGGTCCGCTGGCCTGGATCTGGGACGAGGCGCCCCCTGCGCCCGTCCGTGACGCGCTGGGAGCGCTCTGCGGCGACGTATCGCACCTCGGGACCGCGGAATCACCCGTCATCCTTGGCGTAGGCGAGCTCGAGCCCACGCACCGCCGGGATCCTCGAGCCGATCCCTTCCGCGGCGGCGGGATCGAGGTGGAGATCGCCCAGTCCGGCCGCGCGGCGGCGCTTGAGGTGGCCCACGCTGAGACGCTGCGTCCCCTGGCCCGTGGGGCAGAAGCGGTGAAAACCGACGAGATCGAGTTGGCGGCCCGCGTCGAGCGCTCGGGCTTGGCGACCGCGCGATACGTCGCGCTCCCGACGTGTCACGCCGCCCTCGAGCCGGCGCTCCCGCCTCCCTGGGAGATCGCGCTGGTGCTCCCCATTCAGGAAACCGTTGCGCCCCAGGCGCGCGTTGCGTGGGCCGTGGCGCTGCACCGGGCCCTCATCGCGCTAATCGGCGATGGGGCCCCGAGCCTGCTCACCGGGCGGTATGCACCGGGCCTCCCTCGGCCGGCAAACCGCCTCGCGATCCAGTACGTTTGGCGCGGCCTCCCGCTCGCCTTCGAACTCGGCGCCGCGGCGTTCGTGCTGCTTGTGCCGGCAGACGCCGACGCGCTCGCCCACCGCGCCCTGAGCGACGCGCTGCGCCAGCTGTCGCGGCTGCGTATCAGCGCCGATCGGACGGTCAGGCTCGACGCGAGGGAGCTAGAGGTGGTGCCCGCGGCCAGGTTCTGGGGACCCCCGCCGCCCGATCGCCGTCGGGTCTGGATCACGGAACCCGCCGCGATCCCGGAGTCCCATGCCGTGCGGGGTCGGGCCTGGACTCTCGAGGATGCCGCGCTGCTCTCGGTTGCGCTCCTGTGGCGCGATGCCCTGGGCGGGCGCGGGCGCGGCAGGGCCTGGTACGCCCAGCTCGCCGAGGCGGCCCGCGCGCACGGGGTGCTGGTGCACGACGCCCATCGCCTGTCCGTCCAGGGCCTGCAGCGGTTCGTGCATCGCGTTCCGGGCGGGATGGTGATCCAGCCCTACCGGGCAATGCTCTCCTTGGGTGACCTCGGCGGGGAGCAGACGGTTCTGGCGATCGGCCAGAGCCGCCATCTTGGAGGCGGCCTGCTCGTGCCGGCGGATCTCCCCTCGAGCGACCTGGAGCCGGTCTGATGCCGCTGACGCTCGATGATTTCGACACGTTCTTCGCCGCTGTGAACCACGGGTGGCGGCCGTTCGCCTGGCAGCGGCGTCTCGTGAGGTACCTCGCGGTGCAGCGGCGTTGGCCCGAACAGATCACGGCACCGACCGGCTCTGGCAAGACCGCCGTGATCGAGGCCCATCTCTTCGCCGTCGCGCTGACCGCCGGGGAGCGCGACCCTGCGCAGCGGCTCCCCCGGCGCCTGTCGCTGGTCGTGGATCGGCGGGCGCTCGTGGACGATCAGTACGCGCACGCCCGTGCGCTGGCGGCCCACCTGCGCGATGCCCGGGGCGAGGACAGCGTACTTGCCGAAGTGGCCCACGTCCTGCGCGGGCTCCACGATCTCGAGGCCCCCGCCGAACGCATCGAGGCGGGCGAAGACGACAGCGCGGCGCCCGACCCGCTGCGGGTGGTGATGCTGCGCGGCGGTGTGCCGCCCTCGTTCACGTGGCGGGACGACCCGCTCGGCTGCACCGTGCTCTGCGCCACCCCCGACATGTGGGGCAGCCGGCTGCTGCTGCGCGGGTACGGTAGCGCGCGCCAGGCGCGCCCACGCGAGGCCGGGCTGCTGGCGTATGACTCGGTCGCCGTGGTGGACGAGGCGCACTTGGCCCGGCAGCTCGTGCACACCGCGCGACGCATCGAAGCACTCGAGCGGACCGTCCAGCATCCCCTTCCCGTGCCGAGGCTGCAGGTGGTCGCAGTGACGGCGACGCCCGCCGCCCGCGCCGATGTGCCGGCACCCGCTGAAACGGCCTCGGTCGGGGTCGCGCAGACCGACCTCGGGTCGGGCGCCGACGCTGACCGCCTTGCCCTCCGCCTCCTGCGCGCCAAACCCCTGCGCCTGGTCGAGGCGCCGTGGCCAGCGCGCGGCGCAGCCGAGCGCCGGCAGCTCGCCGCGCGCATCGCCGACCTGGCGCTGCAGGCGCGCGACACGTATGGCCCGACCGTCGGCTGCGTCCTCAACACGGTCGCCCTCGCCGTGGAAGTCGCGGAGGCCCTGCAGCGACACACCAACACCTCCGGGCGCCAGTCCTCCGTAGAGGTGATCGTCGGGCGCCGGCGCCCCCTCGACCTTCAACGCCTGCGCCGCGATCGCCCGGATCTCTTTGTTCCGAAGGGTGACGCGACCCTCGATTTCGTCGTCGCCACCCAGACGGTCGAGGTCGGGATCGACATGAGCTGCGCGGCCCTCGTGACGGAACTGGCACCCGGCGCCGCGATCGCCCAGCGAGCCGGTCGCGTGAACCGGCTCGGAGAGCGTGAACAGACCGAGGTCATCGTGGTCGTTCCGACCGCCGATCAGCCCCCATTGTCCGAGGCCTTGCCCTACCGGGTGAGCGATTTGGAGTTGGGCGAGGCCTGGCTCCGCGGTCGGGCACGGGACCCCCAGGGGTTGGCGCCCTGGGCGGTGCGTCAGGACCCGCCGCCGAGCCAATCGTTGGCGCGCATGCTCCTGCAGCGGCCGGAACCGTGGGACGCTTGGATGTGGGCGCGCACGTCCGACGACCTGTTGGCAGACGCCGACCTCGACCTTTGGCTCGCAGATGACCTGACCCAGGAGCGCGATGTCGCCTTCGCGGTGCGCCAGGCAATGCCGCAGGACGAGGCGGCCGCGATCGCGCTCCTCCGGGCCGCGCCTCCCCGGGCCAAGGAGGCGTTCCCGGTCCCGCTCCCGCTGGCGCAGCGGGTCCTTGCCCACGCCGCGCGTGCCGACGCGGCGCCCGAGACATTGTGGGTGGTCCGCGACGAGGAACCCCTGATGCTCGCCAACGTGGAGCGGCTGCGGCCCGGCGACGTCGCCATCGTTCCGTCAACCCTGGCCTGCTTCCGCGCCGGGGTCGTCGTCGAAGACGGGATCGAGACCGCCAGCGATGTCCTGGAGGAGCCCACAGGGGAACCCGACGATCCATTCGTCCTGCGCATCGCTACGGGTGCGCCGGCCCTCGCGGCCTGCCCGGACCGCGCTGTGAGCGCGCTGCTGCAGCGACTCGGGGACGCATTTGACGCGCACCTCCGCGATGGCCGGGCGCGGCGCCAAGCGATGGCCTCCATCCTCCGCGACTTTGGCACCACCGCGCCCGAGGTCGAGCGCGCTCGGTTCGACGCCGCGGCCGCGCGGCTGGACGGGCCCGTGTATGCCACGGACGTGCGCTTGGGCCCGCGGCCGGACGGTGTCCCGGCCTGGGTGGTGGTCACGGGCATCGAGCACCGCGCGCTCCCCGACGAGCTTCGACAGGAGTGGTCCAGCGTGCGCCGCCAGGTCGCGCTCGACGAACATCTGGCCGGCGTGGCCGCCCGGGCCGCGGCGCTAGCCGCCCGCGTCGGGCTGGACGCCGACCTCGTCGGGGCACTCGAAACGGCGGGGCGATTGCACGATGCCGGCAAACGAGACGCCCGCTTTCAGGCTCAACTTCGGGGAGGACAGGAGGAGGCCGACGACGCGAGCCGGCTGCTTGCGAAGAGCGGGGTTCGTTCGGCGGCCGAGGCACGAGCTGCGCGGGCACGCTCGGGCCTCCCCTCCGGGTGGCGGCACGAGCAGCTGTCGGCGGCCGATGCCTGGCGGCTGCTGCAGGACGAAGACGAGCCGCGTCGCGAGCTGATCGTCCGGCTCGTCGGCACCACGCATGGCCACGGGCGGACGAACTTCCCGCACGTCGCCGAGGAGCTGGTGCACCCGGACGATCCCGCTAACGTCCCCGCGAGCTTCCTCTTCGACGACGGCATGTGGGATGCGCTGGTCGAGCGGACCCACGCGTCGTGGGGTGTCTGGGGCTGTGCGTACCTCGAGGCGCTGGTGCGCGCCGCGGATTGCCAGGTGTCGGCGGAGGGTCGATGAGCGAGCTGCACTTGCGCGGCCATTGGCGGACCGCCCTCACACACATGACCATGATCGGCCTCGCGGCTATCCTCGAGGAGGCCTCCGTCGCCGATGTGCGCGTCGGGTGGACCCGCGGGCTGGACCTGCGCCCGGTGGTCTGGACGGCGGGCGTGGATTTCGATGGCGCGGCGGACATCGTGCACCGCCATGCCCTGCAGCGGGCCACGGAAGCCAGCTGGCTCGGGGCCGTGTTGAACGTCCATGGCCGACCAGCCGGCCTCATGAGCCCGCGTATCGCTCCGCCAGAAGACCGAACCGCCTGGCAACGATTGGCCGACGGTCGGGCCGTACAGATCGACGCGCTGATCGCGGCACGCGAACGCCTCGACCTGATGCTCGTCGGGGCCCTCGGCGCGCCATCGTACTGGCACCAGGCCCGCGCAGGCGATCCTCGCCCCGATCAGGGAGCCTCCCGATGGGAGATGAAGACACGCAACCGAGGTGAGGACTTCATACGCCACCGTCTCCTTCCGATCGCGCACCACGTCGCGGGCAGGGATGCGGCCTCGATCCGCCAGGGGCTCGAGGGCATGGTCACGCTGGACGTCAGTGGGGACAACCTTGAGAGCCGGACGGCCACAGGGCTTGCGGGCCCCGGTCTTACCGACACCGCGGCGGCGTGGTGTGGATTGTGGGCCATCAGCCAGTTCCCGGTTGTTCCGCTGCTCGGCGAGCCCAGCCGAACCGCCGGCCAAGTGAGTCCTCCCCGTGGTTCGGGACGACTGCGCGGCTGGCTCTGCGTCCCGATGTCGGGCTGGCCAATGACCCTCCCTCGTCTGCGCTCGGTCATCGTCAGTGGTGCACCCGAGCGTATCGTGCGCCGGCACCTGGCGAGCGATCGTCCAGGCGCGGCTGACCTGGAGGCAGCGGTAGACCGCGATTGGCTGCGGCGGCGAGGCGTCGGCGGGATCGCGTACTTTGGCGTGCAGGCCTCCGACAATCCCAACGCACCCGAGTTGCGGACCCTCGACGGCGTCGTGCTTCCCCTCGAAGAGCCCCATGCCGAGCAGCCTACCTGACGCGGAGCGGCTGCCGATCAGCCTCGTCGCCCAGCATGCGTTCTGCCCCCGACGCGCCTGGCTCGAGGCCGCGGGCGAGGCCACCGATACCTACCAGATGGCCGTCGGCGTCTCTGAGCACGCGCCTGCCGAGGACGCTGCCTCGAGCCGACCTGATCGCCTGCATCTCGTGGAGGTGGAGCATGTCGGATGGGGCATCGTCGGCCGTTGCGACACGATCGAACGCGAGGCCGACGGCTCGCTGACCGTGGTGGAGCACAAGGCGACGCCGATCCGCCGGCGTCCCGAGGTGACCGAACCGATGCGCGTCCAACTGGCCCTCCAGGCGGAGTGTTTGCGCTCGATGGGCCAGGTCGTACGCGGGCAGGCCGTCTACTTTACGAGTCATCACGTGCGCGTACCGGTGCCCCTTGCGTCGACCGACCTGGACCGTGCCTATGCCGAGCTTGCCGCGACGCGGCGCACGATCACAAACCCCACCGCGCCGCCGCCATTGGAGGACGATCCGCGTTGCACGAGGTGCTCCCATGCCGCGGTGTGCCTACCCGAGGAACGCTCCGCCCAGTGCGTCCGTAGGCGCATCGCTGCCGCCGACCCCGACGCCCAGATCGTCCATCTCGCCACCCCAGGGTCGCGCGCCTCGCTCCGTGATGGGCGGGTCCGCGTCTCGTACGGCGGAGAGGAGATCGCCTCTATCCCCATCGAGCGTGTCGACGGCCTCGTGGTGCATGGCAACGTGGATCTCTCGGGAGCCCTCATCCGGGAGCTGCTTTGGCGTCGTCGCGCCATCGTGTGGTGTACGGGTGCCGGCCACGTCGTGGGCTGGAGCGTGAGCGGCGCAGTCCCGAATGGCCTCGCGCGGGTGCGACAGCACGCGATCGCGGCACAAGGCCGGCTGGACCTCGCGCGCGAGTTCGTGGGCGCGAAGATCGCCAACCAGGCAACCTTCCTGCGCCGCAACGGAGACAGGCCCGAGGGGGTCCGCCTGCTCCGCGCGCTGCAGCGGCGCGCCGCTACTGCGGCCTCTCTAGGCTGAACTTCCAGCGCCCGGCGGGCGGATTCGAGCACGGATCCGGCTCGCTGAGGCGCGCCGTTCTGACTACACGCCGGCGGGAGCGACCCCGATCAGCTCGAACGCGCGGGCCTGGAGCGGGGTCGG
>JAJYJR010000204.1 GCA_021789355.1 Chloroflexota bacterium
AGCGGGTGGATACCCAGAGCAGGATGCCGATCGAGCCCAGGATCACGAGCAGGATCGCCTGCTGCGTCAGCTCGGAACTGATGATCGGCCCGATCGTCGTCTGCTGGCGCACCTCGGCGATCTTCCCAAACTTCGCCTGCAGGGCCGTGGCCAGCTGACCGAGCTTGCCCTCGGTGGGGATGGGGATCGGCGCGGCGCTGCCGCTCGGCGAGGGGCTCGTGGCCGCTCCGGCAGCCGCACTCGACGGTGACGGGGAGGCGGGGCCGGCCGCCGACGAGGACGCCGATGGACTGGCCGTCGGGGTGGCGGACGGACTGGCGGTCGCCGTGGCCGACGCGGACGGCGATGGCGCGACCGACGTGGACGCCGACGGTGAGACCGTCGACGATCCCAGGGACGCCACGGGCACCGGGGTGGCGACCGGCGCCGGCGCCTGGAGATCGATCGGCTTGGTCCGGATGGTGACGAAGCCGTCGCTCGATTCCTGGACCTGGGAGCCCGGCAGGCCCTGCGCGACCAGCACGGACTGGACGGCCGACACCGACGGCTGCGGGCCCGCAAACCGGATCTGCCACTCCGTGCCGCCCGTGTAGTCGATCGAGAACTTCAGCCCCGCCGCCCCGTTCGTCAGGGGCGTCAGCAGGATGAAGAAGAGACCCGGGACGACGATCAGGCCGCTCAGGAGGAAGAACCAGTTCCGCTTGCCGATGAGGTCAAACATTGGTCACGCCGCTGCTCAGGTGGTGTGCCGCCAGCGAGGAGAGCGGGCGACAGTAGATGGCGTCGTCAGGCACGGGATCGGATCTCGCTCCGCCTTGCGCCCCGGGGCACAGCCGTGACGAACTCCTCCTCGTTCACCCCGAACAGGCTGGCCTTCCGCGTCCACTGCCACCGGACGACGGTGCGCAGGACCGTGCGGCTCAAGGTGACGGCCGTGAACATCGAGGTCAGCACGCCGATCATCAGGACCAGCGCGAACCCGCGGATGACCGAGGAGCCGAACCAGAAGAGGATGAACGCGGTGATGAGGCTCGACACGTTCGAGTCGAAGATCGAGTTCCAGGCGCGGTTGAACCCGGCCTCGATCGCGGGGCCCAGCGTCTTGCCCGCCCGCAGCTCTTCTCTCGTCCGCTCGAAGATCAGGATGTTGGCGTCCACCGCCATGCCCACCGAGAGCACGAAGCCCGCGATGCCGGCCAGCGTGAGGGTCACCGGGATGAGCCGGAAGATCGCCAGCACGACCACCGTGTAGTACAGCAGCGCCAGCACCGCTACCGCGCCGGGCAACCGGTAGTAGACCAGCATGAAGATGAACACCAGCGCGATGCCGAGCAGGCCGGCGAGCAGCGTGCGATGCAGGAAGTCGGCGCCGAGGGTGGCGGGCACGTTCTGGCTGCTGATCTCCTGCAGCGGGAACGGCAGCGCGCCGTACTGCAGCACCGTCACCAGGTCGTTCATCTGGGCCGCCGTGAAGCTGCCGCTGATCTGGCCGCTGCCGTCGGTGATCGCGCTCTTGATGTAGGGCGCCGAGACGACCGTGTTGTCGAGCACGATCGCGAAGAAGTCGCCGATGTGGCTCGACGACCACTGCGCGAAGATCGTCTTGGCGGGGTCCTTCAGGGTGAACGCGACCGCCCGCTGGTTGGTGGTCTGGTCGAACGTGGCGTTGGCCGAGGCCACCTGGTCACCGCCGAAGAGCGGCTTGAGGGTGGGATCGATCGGGTCGCCGTCGGCGGGGACCGGCTTGGTGCCGGCGGCCGTGGACGTGCCGTACGTGGCCGGGGGCAGCGGCACGAACGTCAGCTGGCCCGTGGAGCCCACGAGCTTGACCACCTGCTGCATGTCGCTCACGCCGGGCAGCTGGACCGACACCTGGTTGTTGCCCTTGGTCTCGATGACGGGCTCCGTCGTGCCGGTGGCGTTGACGCGCCGGTCGATGATCCCGACGATCGTGTTGAGGTCGGAGCTGGTGGGCGTCTTCCCGTTGGCGGGGAGAACCAGGTAGTCGACCTGGACCCCGCCCTTGAGGTCGAGGCCCAGGCGTGTCTCGATAGGGTTCCCGGTCACGGGGTTGGTGAGGCCAGGGGCGATGGCGAACGAGAAGTCGATCGCGAGCGCGAGCAGGCCGACAACGACGATCAGAATGGGGGTAATCCGGCGCATCGGGCGGGACTATAGCAGGCTCGGGCCCCGGCCGTTCCGGCCGGACGGCAGGGTGAGCCTCGCCCGAGCGCCCCCGCCGGGCCCCGTGGCGCGACCCGCCGGCCCCCGTGGCGCGACGCGCCAGGCCCGCGTCAGCCCACCAGCATCCTGGCCGCCACGATCGTCCCGACCACCACGATCACGGTGCGCAGGACAAGGGGCGACAGCCGCCGGCCCACGGCGGCCCCGATCTGCCCGCCGGCGATCGATCCCGCGGCGACCAGCACGACGGCGGCCCACGACACCGGCGCGAGCACGATGAAGAGGACGGCCGCAACGGCGTTGACGATCAGCGCGAGCAGGTTCTTCAGCCCGTTCAGCCGCTGCAGGTCATCGGGGACGAAGATCGCCAGGAGGGCGATCAGGATCACGCTCTGGGCGGCGCCGAAATACCCGCCGTAGATGGCGGTGAGGTACACGAGCGCGGCCAGCTCGCGGGAGTGCTCCGCCCCGGCCGGTCGGCGCGCGATGAGCGCCCGCGACAGGCGTGGCTGCAGGGCGACGAGGATGCACGCGAGCAGGATGAGGAAGGGCACGATCCGCTCGAATGCGCTCGCGGGCAACGCGAGGAGGAGGAGACCGCCGGTCAGCCCGCCGAGCGTCGCCGCCGCGCCGAGTCGCAGGACCCGCCTCCCCTGCCCCGCCAGCTCGCGCCGGTAGCCGAGGGTCCCGCTCGCGGAGCCGGGCACCAGCCCGACCGTGTTCGAGACATTGGCGATCACGGGCGGGAAGCCGAGCGCGACGAGCGTGGGGAACGTCACGAGCGATCCGGACCCCACGATCGTGTTGATGGTGCCCGCCGCCACGCCTGCCCCGGCGATGGCGACCGCATCGAGCGGCGTCACGCGAGCGCGTCGCGGATCCGCGCCGCGAGCCCCGGCCCGATTCCGGGAACCGCCGCGATCTCGTCGACCGTCGCCTCGCGGATCCGCTTCACGGAGCCGAACGCCCGCAGCAGCGCGCGCCGCCGCTTGGGGCCGAGCCCCGGCAGTTCGTCGAACGCCGAGCGGGTCTGGCGCCTGCCCCGCAGGCTGCGGTGGTACGTGATCGCGAAACGGTGCGACTCGTCCCGGAGCCGCTGCACCAGGTGCAGCGCGGGCGAGGTCCCGGGCAGCACGATCGGGTCGCGCGCGCCGGGCAGGAACAGCTCCTCACGCTGCTTCGCGATGCCGGCCAGCGGCAGGTCGTGGAGGCCCAGCTCGTCGAGCACCTCCTTCGCCGCCGAGACCTGCCCCTTCCCACCGTCGATCAGCACGAGGTCCGGCATCCGCCAGCGCGCCTCGTCCGCGGCGGTTCCCTCCTCCACCTCGAGCGCGGCCCGCCGGAAGCGACGGCGCAGCATCTCGCGATGGCTGGCGAAGTCGTCCGTGCCCTCCACGGTCCGGATGCGGAACCGGCGGTACTGGCTCGGGGCGGGCTTCCCGTCCACGAATGCCACCATGCTGCCGACCGTGTCGCTGCCCTGGATCGTGCTGATGTCGTAGCACTCGACGCGGACCGGGGCGGCCGGCAGACCGAGCGCATCGGCCAGCTCCTCGAGCGCGGCCAGCAGCTGGCCGTGGTCCGCCAGGCGCCGCGCCTCCTCGCGCGCCAGCGCCTCCTCGGCGTTTCGGGTGGCCAGAGCGACCAGCTCGCGTTTCTCGCCGCGCTGCGGCACGGCCAGCACCACCCGCGCGCCGCGGCGCTCGGTCAGAAACGCCTCCAGGTCCTCCGCCTCTGCCGGCGCGATCGGCGCGAGGATCGTGGGTGGGACGGACGCGGCGCTCGCGTAGTACTGCTTCACGAACGCGGCGAGCACCTCGTCGTCGGGCACCTCGGAACGGCTGACGAGCGTGAACACGTCGCGCCCGACCATGCGGCCGCCCCGCACGACGAACAGCTGCACCGCGGCCTCACCCGCGCCGCGCGCAAGCCCGAGCACGTCCTGCTGGGTCCGCGCATAGGCCGCCATCTTCTGGCTCTCGGTGGTCCGCTCCACCGCCCGCAGCTGGTCGCGCAGCGAGGCCGCCCGCTCGTAGTCGAGCGCCCCGGAGGCCGCCTCCATCTCCCGGCGGAGATGGCGCGTCACCTGCTCCTGGCGCCCCTCGAGGAACAGCATCACCTGTTCGACGTCGTGGCGATAGTCGCCCTTCGATATCACCTGGATGCACGGTCCCTGACAGCGCTTGATGTCGTACAGGAGGCAGGGCCGGGGCAGGGCTCGCTCGCCGTCCCGAATCGGGATGGTGCAGGTGCGGAAGGGGAACAGGCGGCGGATAAGGTCCATCGCGCTGTCCACGCTCGTGACCGACGCGTAGGGGCCGAAGTAGCGGCTGCCGTCCTGCACGAGCCTGCGGGTACGCTCGATGCGCGGGAAGTCGTCGGCCAGCGTGACCTTGATGAACGGGTAGCTCTTGTCGTCCTTCAACCGCGCGTTGTACGTGGGCTGGTGCCGCTTGATCAGGTTGGCCTCGAGCAGCAGCGCCTCGCTGACGGTGTCGGTGAGGGTCCACTCGACAGTCGTGACCTGGTCGACCGAGAAGACGCCCCAGCTCCCGCCGCGCGCGCCGCGCCGCTGCCAGTAGCTGCGCACGCGGTGGCGCAGGCTCTGGGCCTTGCCCACGTACAGCACGGTGCCCGCCGCGTCCTTGAACAGGTACACGCCGGGGTGGTCGGGGAGGCGCGCCAGGGTCGCCTCGAGCTCGGGGGTCACGCGGAGATGCTAGGGCATCCGACCGCCGGCGCCACGCCCGCACGCGGCAGCGCCTGGTGCGCGTCGTGAGCGGTGGGTGGGCTTTGTGTCGACGCCCACGCGCGTCAGGTGCCCTCGTCAGGCCCCTCGGCTACCAGCGTCAGGTGCCCTCGTCAGGCCCCTCGGCTACCAGCGTCAGGTGCCCTCGTCCACCAGGTGCCCTCGTCAGGCCCCTCGGCTACCAGGTGCCCTCGTCAGGCCCCTCGGCTTCCAGGTGCCCTCGTCCACCAGGCTTTCTACCATCAGTGAACAGGTCGGCGGCCGCGGGCGCCGCCGACCGCTCGGTGAACCTCGGCGCGACCCGGAACCGCGGCACCGGTGGCGCGCCATCCGCCGAACGTCGCCGTCGCGCCGAACGGTGCCTTCGCATGGAAGCCATCACGACGGCGAGACAGGACGATCCGCTGGGAGCCGCTGGGAGCCGCTGGGAGCCGCTGGTCCGACCCTCGCGCGGAGACCCGCCGCCTGGCAGAACCTCATCCCATCCGGGTGCTGTTCATCGATCGCCGAAAACGGTCCCCGGGGGAACGCACGAGCGAGACCCGGGCCCGCGAGCGGGCTGCAGGCCCACGCACGAGCGAGACCCGGGCCCGCGAGCGGGCTGCAGGTCCACGCACGAGACCCGGGCCCGCGAGCGGGCTGCAGGCCCACGCACGACCTGCAAGCGAACGCACGAGACCCACGCCCGCGGCCACGTTCTCTCCTGCGGCGCACCGGCTGTCGGCGATCTCGATCGGCGGCAATCGGTGAGCCGGATCTCATCCCCGCCCGCCTCGCCAGACGATCTCGTGCCAGGGCTTGCGGACCGCGCCTGTGAGCTCCAGCGCCACGTGCTTGACGATGGTGTACTCGTCGAAGCTGTACTGGCTCATGTCCTTGCCGGTCCCCGACTGCTTGAAGCCGCCGTGTGGCATCTCGGATGTGATCGGGATGTGCTCGTTGACCCAGACGGTCCCGAAGTGCAGGTCCCGGGCCATGCGCAGGGCGCGGTGGACGTCCTTCGTCCAGACCGAGGCCGCCAGCCCGTAGTCGACGTCGTTCGACTTCTCCACCGCGTCAGGCTCGTCGTCGAACGGCAGCAGCACCAGCACCGGGCCGAAGATCTCGCGCTGCGTGATCTCCGCGTCCTGCCGAGCGCCCTCGATCACGGTCGGCAGGTAGTAGGCGCCGTCCGCCAGCGCCGGGCCGACCGGCCGGTCGCCGCCCACGGTGACGGTCGCGCCGGCCGCCACCGCGCGCTTCACGAACCCAGCAACCCGGTCCCGCTGGCCCCGGCTGATCAGCGGCCCGAGGTCGGTCGCGTCGTCGAATGGATCGCCCACGCGCACGGTCGCCAGCCGCTCGAGCAGCAGGGCGCGGAAGCGCCCGTAGGCGCCGCGCTCCACGTAGATCCGGGTCGCCGCGGTGCAGTCCTGCCCGACGTTGATCAGGCCGGCCGCTACCGCGCCGTTCGCCGCAGCCTCCAGGCCGGCGTCCGCGAACACCACGAACGGGGCCTTGCCGCCGAGCTCCAGGTGCACGCGCTTCAGGCCATCCGCGGCATGCCGCATGATCTCGGCGCCCGTCCGGGTGTCGCCCGTGAGCGACACCATGTCGACCTGCGGGTGCGCCACCAGGATCGGTCCGACGAGCTCGCCCCGGCCGGTAATGACGTTCAGCACGCCGTCCGGCAGCCCGGCTTCGGTCGCCAGCTGGGCCAGGCGGATCGCCGTCAGCGGCGTGAGCGTGGCGGGCTTGAGCACGATGGTGTTCCCCGCGGCGATGGCCGGGAGGATCTTCCAGACCGCCATCTGCATGGGGTAGTTCCAGGGCGCCACCGATCCGACGACCCCGATAGGCTCGCGCCGCAGCACGCTGGTGATCCCGGGCATGTACTCGCCGGCGGCCTTCCCCTCCAGGTTGCGGGCCGTGCCGGCGAAGAACCGGACGTTGTCGATGCTGCCGGCGAGGTCGAAGTCGCGGGCCATGCGCAGCGTCTTGCCCGTGTTGCGGGCCTCCAGCTCGGCCAGCTCGGCGCCGTGCTCCTCCATGAGGTCCGCGACGCGGAGCAGGACCGCCGCGCGCTCGGCCGGCAGCGCGCGCGACCACGAGCCGTCCACGAAGGCCCTCCGTGCGGCCACGACGGCGCGATCCACCTCGACCGCACCGCCCTCGGGCACCCGGGCGATGGGGCGGGACGTCGCCGGGTCGACGACCTCGATCCACCGCCCGGTCGTCGCTCCGGCGGATGCCCCGTCGATCCACATCGGCCTTTCGGCCACGCTCGCCAGGCTCTCGGACATGTCTCCCTCCGGTGCTCGCTGTGTCCCGGCCTCTCTACCACGTCCACCAGCCCGGTGCGCACAACCGAGGGTGCCACGGAAGTGGCCCGGCGTCGTCGCCGGGCCACTCGCGCATGTCCGTGATCCCGGGCCCCGAGGCCCGGGGCGGCCGGGCTAGGGGGCCGTCTGGAAGACGAGCCTGCCCTCGATCGCCGGCGAGACGGTTCCCTTGTCCTTGATGTAGTCGATGACCGCATCCCGGACGTAGTACTGGGTGTCGTGGACGATCTGCTTCAAGGGCCAGAGGCTGACCCCGTTGTTGTTGAAATTGCAGGACCCGGCCGCCAGGTAGTTCACGGTCGAGACGTTGTAGTACTTCGTGGCGTCGCTGAAGTTGACCGGCGTGCCGTTGATCTGCAGCGACACGACGTTGTTGCCGTCGGGTAGTGGCGGGGTCGTGGATCCCGGCACGGTCTTCTCGGCGTACGTGATCTTGCCGACCGAGTTGGTGTCGATCATGCAGGTCGTGTAGTACGAGTACCCGCCGTAGCCGGTCACGTACTTGTAGTAGTAGAAGTTCCGGTAGGCGCGCTCGAGAACCGCCTTGAGCTGGGGCCCGTTCATCTTGAGCACCACCAGCGAGTTCTCGTACGGCATCGCCGCGAACATGTCGGAGACCTTCAGGGTGACCGGCGCGTCCGGTGTCGCCCCGTCGGCGATCTTCTTGTTGGTCATGGCGCCGGACAGGTGCACGTCCACGTCGGTGATCCCGTGCTTCGCGAGCTCGAACACCGAGGCATCGGCCTGCAGGTTCGCGCCGTTGGTCTCCTGGGTGAACGCGTTCAGCGTGTCGATGGGCGCGGTGGTCTTGCCGACGACCTGGTCCTGGTACGTGGACAGCGCCGCCACGTACGGGTCGACGATCGCCTTGATCTCCGGGTCTGCGGGCGTGTCCTTGGTGACGGCCAGGTACTGCCCGGCCTCGGTCACCGTCTCGTACCCGCCGCCCGGGTGCGTCTTGATGGACGTGACGTCGGCGAGCAGCTGCGAGGCGGCCGCCGGCTTGATCGTCCCGGCCGAGCGCTGGGCCGTGACGTACGCGGCGAACGCGGTGAGCTGCGTCATCGCGGACGCGGTCTGCTTCTTCGCGAACGCCGACTTGATCGCGTTCAGCCTGGAGGTGAGCGCCGTGACCACGGCCTTGTTCGTGATCGTGCCGGCGCCGTACATCATCGACACGTCATCGATCGTCCCGACGACGATCGGGCGCATGCCCAGGATGACTTCGCCGAGGTACTGGTTGTAGCGGTAGGCCTGCGTCACCTCGACCGGCTCCCCACCGGGGCCGGCGATGATGGTGGGCAGGTACTTGTAGTCACCGGATCCCGTGACCGGGCTCGTGTGGCTGTGGCCGCCAACGATCGCCTCGAGGCCCGAGACCTGGGCGGCCATCGCCGTGTCGACGTTGCTGTCCACCTCGACGCTCTTGGGGTCCGTGGTGAACCCGATGTGCGTGAGGGCGACCACGGCGTCGTCCTTCGGGGCGAGCTTCGTGGCCAGGCTCTGCGCTGCCGTCAGCGGGTTGCTGAAGGTCAGGCCCGCGATGTTGCTGGGGAGCTCGTAGTTCGGGACGCGGTGGTTCGTGATCCCGATGGTCGCGACGCTGATCTTCTCGGGCCCGACGACGGTCGTGAGGTACGGCTTGACGCCGCTCCCGCCGCGTGCCGCGGAGAGCCCGTAGGCGCCGCTGTCCTTGACGTTGGCGCCCAGGACGGCGAACTGCGCCTGGCCCATGACGCCCTTGAAGACGCTGCTCCCGAAGTTGAACTCGTGGTTGCCCAGGGTCATCGCGTTGTAGCCCAGGGCGTTCATGACGGCGATGATCGGGTCGGTCCGGAGCGAGTCCGGAAGTGGCGTGCCGTCGCTCGCCTTCCCCGTGTACGAGGTCTTGAAGTAGTAGGACATCGCGTCGCCCTGGATCTGGTCACCGGCGCTCAGCAGCAGCGTCCGCTGCGGGTTGTACGCGCGCTCCTGGTTGATCA
>JAJYJR010000205.1 GCA_021789355.1 Chloroflexota bacterium
GACTCCTACCGGATGAAGGAAGCAAGAACGAGAGCGGGTGGGCCATCGCCGAGGGCCTGACGACGTCTCCGAGGTGGGGACTTCTCACGGCCAAGAGTGGGGACTTTCACATGGCCATTGACACCGCTCGATGGCCGAGCGACTCCACGCGATCGTCAAGGCCGCCGCGCCGGAGCTCTCACCGAGAACCTGGTATGGGAGCCCCGCGTACTACCGGGACGGACAGCTCATCTGCTACTTCTGGGAGCGCGCACGGTTCAAGACCAGGTACGCCACGCTGGGCTTCAGCGACAAGGCCCACCTCGACGACGGCTCGCTGTGGCCGATCGTGTACGCGCTGACGGAGGTGACCCCTGCCGTAGAGGCAAGGATCACCGCGCTCGTGAAGAAGGCTGTGGGCTGAGGAAGGCCGGGAGCGGCCCGCGCGCGGCGGCGGCGGCGGCAGGTCCACTGACCTGCTTGGAATGGTGAGCCGGGAGAGACTCGAACTCTCAACCCGCGGTTTAAGAGTGCTCGGCGGAGCGTCCGCAGGCGTCCGCCAGCGTTCTATATCGTGCTCCCGGGCCGTTCTATATGGGGTCCGGCTCGGGGGTCCGTCCGCCCCTATTGCTACCCGCGATGCTACCCGGTAGCAAATACGGAAGGGCCCGGCTACCGAGGGGTGGCAGCCGGGCCTGGATGTGTGACGGTCAAACGGCGTGTCCGATGATCTCCCTCACGCGCTCGCCCGTAACCGTCTCCGTGGCGAGCAGTTCCGCGGCCAGGGTGTCGATCCTGCCCCCGTAGCGGCTGGTGAGCCATCGGGCGAGGTGCCACAAGTCCGCCTGTCGCGCCGGGTCCGGGACGTACTCCCGGACTATCTCCCCGTCTGCCATTCCCTCCGCCCCGCGGCATCGCCGCCAATCTCTCCCGTCTGCGGCGTGGCCGGCGAGTGCCACAATCGCCACCCGCTCCCTGCCTCGCGGATCGGTCCTCCGCGGCGCGTAGTGGCGGGTGAAAGGATCCAAGGTAAGGTGGTCGCCGCCACGCTCTAGACGGCCGTAAGCGTTGAGCGTGACGAACACGACACCGAGTCCGACCAGTTCAGACACGATGGCATGTGCGGCCTCGTGGCGCGCCTCCCGCCGCAGGAAGCCGGGGAAGCGGCCAGCGGACCGCCACCGTTCGTAGGGCCCTCCGTCGCTCATGTTCCGTCCTCCGTTATCCGTGACGCGAGCGTGTAGGTAGTCTCTCATGCCTCCGTGGGCGAGTTCGCGTTCCTGATGGCCCCACGGCGCCCGTGGTGGCGCCTAGCGGGTCGGCAGGGATACCCCCGCGACTGCGCCATCGTCCGGCCCGCCGAGCCGGCCGTCCGCCACTTGCTCCCGTATCCGGCGCAGAGCCTGCCTCCGTCCGGCCGCGAGACGCCGCAGCTCGGCGCGACGCTCACACAGCGTGAACGCGGCCAGCTTACGGTCGCCGACCCGGAGGGCTTCGGCGTCGCGGGCTTCCTCAAGGCGTTCGGCGAACGCCCGCCAGTCCTCCAGCGGCACGTCCGGGTCGTGCTCCAGCCGGATCGCGACGGGGAAGAGCCTCTGTACCACCCAGATGCCATGCCGGCCGCCGGGTAGTTCCCACCAAGGACCCCAGCGCCAGGCAGTCGAGATGTCCTGCTTGGGGTTGGCCCGCACGATCTCCGGCGAGATCTTCGGGTCGTCCTTGGTGCCGATGATGGGCGGGGTCGTCCTCCCGGTCATGATTGCCTCCCTTCCGCCCACTGCGGGCGGCTCGGTGTGGTCGATCCCGGTGCGGGGACCAGCGCGGCGAACCCGCGCAAGTGCTCCACGCTCGTGAACATCCTCGCCGCGTCGCGGATGCTCGGGCAGCCGGTCGGCGGCTCGCCCGCGAACAGTTCCGCACACGCCGGACAGGACGGGCTCGGGGTGTGCGGTCCGATGATGGCCTCGGGATCGCCGCTCACGCCAGCACCGCGGCGGCGTGGTGGTCGAACACTGGGCGGACCGGCGCAGCGATGGCGAGGATGGCCCACGTCGGCACCGTGGCGAGGGCGCGACCCTCGGATGCGATGGCGATTTCGACCGCCCGCATGAGGCGCGTGCTTCCGAGGTAGTAGACGGGCTCGCCGCTCGCCAGGTCAACGCCACGGCCGACCGCCACGGCGCCGAAGTAGTCCACGGCGGACGTGGCGATGGTGTGCAGCTCTTCGGGTTGGTACATCGGGTCCCTCCCGGACCCGACGCGCACGGGCGGTAGACTCGCGGGTGCGTACCGGGTCCGTCTGACAGCGTGTCCGGTGTGCGTCTGGGCGGTGGACGTTGCTGCGTCTGCCGCCCGCTCCCTCTTCGGCTTCCTCCCCGGCTCCCCTCCCTGAATCGGAGCACCCGCGTCAGGTGCCGCTAGACACGCTGCCACGGGTGCATGAGTGATCGTATTCGATGCCGCTAGCGGTCGGCTCCCAGAGCATACGCGCCGGATGCAAGGGTTGCCGGGGTCGGTGGCCCAGCGCATCGGCCCCGGCGGGGGGATGCTCTAGCCGGCGGTCAACGGCTGCCCACCCGGGCCACGGCACCCGGCAGCCGGCCGGACGCCATCTTGATCCATGCGTCGGCCGCCTGCCCCTGCTCTTCGGCGCTGGGGCACCAGCCGGAACCCTCGTCAGCCAGCCAGTAGAGCCGGGGCAGCTCGTCCCGGGGTCCGGCGGGCACGATGTCCGCGCTCGTGGTGGGGATGCCCTTGAACGTCGGGGCGACGGGAGTCTCCAGGAAGAGGCCCCGACCGTCCCGGCTGGGGATTCGCCCGCGGAGACAGCGCTGCGCGTCACGGATCATCCGGTGGCGGGTGAGGATGGCTTGCAGGCGCCGATACGCGGCCACCCGCGCGGCGGGGGCGTCGAGTGCTGCCTCGGCCGTCTGGGGCACATCCTCGGGCAGCTCCCGCACGGCCGCGTAGGTCTCGGTCAGTGCCTCGCGCAGGACCGGGAGGATGGTGGCCTCGGAGACGAGCGAGTCGAGCCACCGCTCGGTTTCATCGGCGCCGGCGTCGAGGGCCGCCCGGCGCAACTCGAGCTCGTGGGCGATCCCCTCGGCCTCGATGATGGGTTTCGTGAGGTCCGGGATGGTGGTCGGATCGCCGTCGAGGATCATCCGGCGGGCCGCTGCCCGGCCGACGGGGTCGGCGGCGTGGTCGAGCCAACCTCGCGGGAACCGTTCGGCGATGGCCGCACTCACGGAGCGCTGCGCCGCGTGGAGCCGGTTGTACGCGACGATGGCGCGGACCACGCTCTGAGGCAGGGCGTAGGCACCGGCGAGCGCTCCCTCGATGATGGGGGACCACTTGGCGCCGAACGTTCCGGGCTGGATCGGCTCCAGGGCGTAGGTGTCGGTCACTTGATCCATCCTTCCTGCCGCATCTTGGCGCGGATCGCGTCACGGGCGGCTTTCTGGGCGGGGGTAGGCACGGCGGGGCCCGAAGTGGGCGTGCCGTTCTCGTCAATGACGCGCCCGCGTCGGGCGGCCTCTGTAATCGCATCCTTGTTGGCCGCGAAGAAGGCGGGGTCACGCAGTTGCTGGCGGCTGAACGTTGGCCCGAGCCGTTCCAACTCTGCGGCGTCGGCGGCCTCGCGGTCGAGCTTCGTCTGCGCGTAGCCGGCTCCGGACAGCCGGGCGTACTCGTCCCTGTCAGTGACGCGGGCTTGCAGGTCGGCGACGCGATCGCGCAGTGCCTTCACCTCGTCTAGCGCCCGCTGGTAGGCGCCGTCGTCATCCGTCATCGTCGTGCCTCGGCTTCCTCGGCCTGCCGTCGCCGCCGTGCGCCGTCCGGGTTGTAGGGCGCCAGGGCGGGCTGTCCGTGCTCTGCCGCATAGGCGGCCAACCGGGCGTACTCGTGCGCCTCCGCCCAGTCGGACTCTCGGGCGTACTCGTTGTCGCTCATCGTGAGGGCGCCAGGGCGCAACCCCGTGCGCCGGTATCGCTCGGCATGGACACGGGCGACGCGCGCCATGTCCTCCTTCGTGTCCGTCCCTCGCGGGGTGTCATCTGGCCGTGGTCGGATCGGTGCCACTGTCATCTCCTTCCGTGAACGTTGAGCGGATTGGTGCGCGGGGTACTGGGCGCCTCGGGCAAGTCATCTAGCCCCAGTTGGCGCCATGCGTGCAGCATGGCCGTGCGGCTGTCGCGTTCGACCGCGATGGCCGGGTGTGCCTTCGACCCGCCATACCGATCGGGTTGATAGGCGCCGTCGCGCTCGATCGCCTCGCGGGCCTGCGTCATTCTGTCGCGTGCCTCAAGTGCGGCGAGCAGGATCGTCTCGTGTCGCGGTTCCAACTCGAACCGATCCACCACGGATCTGAAGAGCGCGCGACTCTCGGGCGTCAGGTGTCGCGGCGCGCTGGGGCGAGTCATGAGCCCCCCACCCCCCCGGGGACCAACCGGGAAACGGACTCCCCCCAGTCACCCGCCGGCAATCTTGTCGGGGGTCGGGCATTCGGATTTCGACCGTCTGAGGTCGCCCGCTGGGCGCTCGGCGGGACCATTCCGGCCCTCTGACCATTTCGGGCAAACCCGGCCGTGCGTGTGTTCGACTGGGCCGGGGTAACGGGGGCCACGTCTGGCACCGGTGGTAGGCCGGTCATGCCGCACCCTTCGCCACGTTGTGCCGCTTGCAGCGCATCTGCCAGTTGCTCTCGTCCAGTGGAGCAGCGCCAGCGGCGAGGGGTACGACGTGGTCGACTTCTAGCGGTTCTAGGGTGAGGTGCGGCGGGTCCTGTCCCCATCCCATGCACAGTGGGCCGTGGTCCTGCATCCAGCGGCGACGGAAGCGGGCGCGTGCCTTGCGGTAGGCGGGGGTGTCGTATGCCGGGTTGTGTCGCTCGCGCTCTGCAACACGCGCATGGTCCGGGCACCGCGTCCCCTGTGTCGGCGTGCCGCAGGTGAGGCATGGGCGGGAGGTCATGCCGCGTCCCTGTCCTCTCGCGTCCGCCAGACGCGCGAGTCAGCCTCGTGGGAAACGAGACGACCGTTCCGCCAGGGCAAGTCGAGCGGATGCGGTTCAGTGGGGGTCACGGTCACGGCATGAGGCGCGGCGCGGCCGCCCATCGTGCGCGCGAGGGCGCGTCGATCTTGGGCGGTCGGAAGATCGAGGGGGGCGATGCGCTCGACCGCGCGGCTCTGGGCGCCGGCTGACCAGCACTTGCCGCCGTGGGCCGTGGTCGGGTGGAGGAATGTCCGCTGGTGCAACCCGCCCACCTCGACGCAGATGAGCAGGGGTCGGTCCGAGCCACCGCAGACGCGACAGCGGGGGGTCATGGTCGGGGTCCTTTCCGGGGACGAAAGTCGTTCAATCGGGATTGCACAGTCGTGCAGTGAACCGTTCACTGTGCAATACCCCCTTATAGGGGGGGTGATTGCACAGTTGAACTGAACGTTCACCGGGACCGGGGGAACGGTCATTGCACGGTCGTCCGGCGGAAGTATTCGCGGGTCCCGCGACCGTCCACGATGGCGTAGTCCAGGACATCGGCGCACCCGTCGAGCGTGGCGAGCGCGGTGTGCTTGGACTTCACCTCGAACCGGGCCATCACGTCCACCACGCTGACGCGGTGCCGCTCGTCCACGAACGCCAGCAGGTCCGATGCGGGGATCTTGCTGGCCCGCTCGGGTCGCTCCACCTCGCCGAGCAGCAGGGTCAGGGGGTCGAGGTCGAGATAGAGTGACAGCGGCTCCGCGTCCCGAAACTCACCCTCCAGATGCAGCCGGCCTTCGGCCCCGTCGAGGATCAGGTTCGCGTCCGTCCCCGAGCGGATGGCCGACGAGCCCCGGAGGCGGTCATGGGCGATGCGTCCCTCGGTGGGCTTGCTGACGTGGTGGACGGCCAGCACGGCGCAGGCGTAGTCGTAGGCGATGCCGGCGAGGGCGTCCATGACGGGCGTCATCTCGGTGGCCTTGTCCTCGTTGCGGGAGTGGACGCGGTTCAGGGGGTCGAGGATGACCAGCACGGGCCGCAGGGCCTCCACGCTGCCCCGTAGGCGCGCGAGGGAGGCGCGATCGTCCAGCCGGACCCGCTGGCGGTACGCGAACGTCAGGCGCGCATCTGTGACACCCAGGGCGGACGCCTGCCGGTGGAGGCGGAAGCGCAGGCCGTCCCGGCTGCCTTCCTCCAGGACGTACAGCACGGGGCCCCGTTCCACGGCCCGACCGATGATCTCGTGTGAGGCGTGGCGGTCGGCGGCGGCGAGGGCGAGCGACATGCCGAAGATCGTCTTGCCCGCCTTCGGCGGACCCGCCAGCACGGTGACGCCGACGCGCGGGATCAGGCCGGCGAGCAGCATGGGCGGGGGTGCGTCGGGCTCCGCGAGCAGGGCGGCGAGCCCCACCGTCACGAGCCCGAAGGCGTGCCCCTGCGCCTGTTGGCGCTGGGCGGTCAGGCGGACGGCGAACCCGGCATCATCGAGGGGCGGCGGCTCGTCGCCCGGGGGTTCGGGCGGCGGCGGCTCGTCATCGGCCCGCACGTCGTGCAGCACGCCGCGGGGGTTGCGCGACAAGGCGCGCATCTGTGACACGGACAGGCCGGTCATGCCGCCGTGTCCAGCTCGTCGATGGCGCCTTCCAGCTCGCTCACGGCCTCGCAGAGGATCGCGCGTGCCTCGCCCGGGTCCGAGTCGATCGCGGCGTCGATCGCTTCGGCGCCATAGAGCGCGAGACGCCGCCACTTGGCGCACCGCGGGCAGGGCTCCGGCGGGGTGGGGGTGTCACCCGTGGGGGTCGGATCGTCCGCGGTCATGCCGCCCGCTCGCCGATGTACCGGGCGATGGCCCCAGAGGGCACCAGCCGGCGACGGCCGACCTTCAGCGTCCGCACCTCGCCCCGGCCGATGAGGTCATACAGGGCGCTCCGGCCGATGCCGAGCGCGTCCGCGGCCTCGGTCACAGATAGCAGCTTCTCGGGTCCGGCGGCGACGGGTTGGGCCTGCGCCCGGACGGCCGCCAGGAGCGCGGCGGCCAGCGCGTCAACGGCTTCCCGGACGCCCGCCTCTGTGGCGGTCATCATCGGGCAGCGTCCGCGCGTTCCAGCGCGGCGAGGTACCGAATCGCGGCGCGGCGCGTCGGTCGCTGGGTGCATTCGATGGCAGAGACACGAGAACGGGACCAGCCGGCCTCACGGGCCACGGCCGCAGCACTCACGCCTGCTCGCGCCAGGCGGAGCATCCGCAGGTCGTTCCCTGTGACCGGCGTTACGACGTTGTCCATGCCTGGCATCGTCCCGCGGTCGATGGTCCACGCACAGATTGACGTTTCGTCAGTCCGCCATGACCGATAGACGGACGGTCAGGGTTTCTTTGCGAGCCACCGACTTATGGAGCGCTCGGGGCGTTCCATCTTGAGGGCGATCTGAGTGATGGATAGCCCCCGCTCCCGCCACTCACGGGCCAGGCGCTGCCGCTCCGCTGCCTTCTCCTGTCGCACCCGTCGCGCTGCCGCCGTGCGGTCAGTCTCCCCGAGCCTCGCCTCAAGAGACACAATGTAGTTCTCCTGCTCGGCCATGTCGTGGTGGTAGCGCTGGAACAGCCGATCAGCTTCGACCAGCCCGTCCACGAGACCTACCACCTTGTCCAGCAGGTGGTCGAGGTGAGCCAGCAGGTCGCCCACCGGTTCCGGTAGCTTCCCCTGCGGGATACTCTCGAAGGCGGTGTGGGTGCGGCCCACCTCCGCCCGCACCCCCTCGGCGGCGGCGCGCAACTCATTCTCTGCCGAGGCCTTCATGACAGGGCCCGATCCATCGCATCGGCGGCCTCGCGGCGCAGCTCGGGCACGATGGCGGCATAGTGGGCGGCGGTGATCGCGATGCCCGAATGCCCGAGCAGGTCGCTTACAACGGCCAGCGGCACACCCTCGGCCAGTAGCAGGGTGGCGGCACTGTGGCGGAGGTCATGGAACCGGACGGCGGGCAACCCGGCGGCGATCCTGGCCCGGTGGAAAGCGTGCGAGACGCTCTCCGGGATGATGGGGCGGCCCGCGGCATCGGTGAATACCAGCCCGTCCCGATCCTGCCAGGCAGAGCCGGCGGCGTCCCGCGCCTTGTCCTGGCGGTCCGCCTGCCGGCGCAGGGCGTCCACCGCGACGGCCGCAAGCGGGATCGTGCGCCGGCTCTTGGTGCTCTTGGGCTCGGCCAGGGCCCATCCGGTCCCGGCAGCCCGGGCGAGGGTCCGGCGGACCGTCAGCCGGCGGCCCGCGAGGTCAACGTCCGACCATTCCAGCCCGAGCAGCTCGCCGAGGCGGAGCCCGGTCGAGACCGCGAGGGCATACACCGGGCCGTACTCGTCGTCTCGGGTCGCCTCCCGGAGGCGCCGAACCTGCGGCCCGGTCAGGTACGCGATGTCCCGGTGCGGGACGCGGGGGGGTCGCGCGTCCGCGGCCGCGTTCCGCCCCGTCAGGCCGTCCCGAACGGCATCGGTCAGGGCAGCCCGGAGGGTGGCCCGCGCGTGGCGGACCGTCAGGGGCGACCGGGGCCGGCCGTAGCGGCCCGGAGTCTCAAGGATGGCGGTGAGGGCCCGCTCTACTTGCGGGGCGGTCAGGCGTGCCAACGGCACGGCCCCGAGGGCGGGCGTCAGGTAGTGGCGGACGTGCAGCTCGCGGCTCCGCCAGGTAGACGGACGAATCCGGACCCGCTCGCGTTCCAGCCATTCCGCCAGGTACTCCCCGAGCGTCAGGGTCCGTCCCGCCGGGGCGATGGTCCCGAGTTTCAGTTCGCGGCGGAGGGCGTCGAGCTTGTCCCGCGCGGCGTCGGAGGTGTCGGCCGAGACGACGCGGCGATGGCGCGTGCCATCCCCCGCCGTCCAGGTCAGGGCCCCGCGCCAGCGGCTCCCGTTGCGATAGACGGAACCCTCGCCCGGGGATCGTCGGCGGGGGTGAGACGTTGCTACCCGGTTGCTACCGGGTCCCGCGGTAGACTTGACCATCGGTGGCGTTCTCCCAACAGGACGCGACCCTGACGGCCTCCGGTCCCACCCGGGGGCCGTCCTCTATGTCCGGGATTGTACGCCTGTTGCTACCACGTTGCTACCAAGTCTCGGCGCGCAGCCCGTCTCTCTGTCGAACGGGCGTTCTGTTCGTGCGGGGAATCAGGCTTGGAATGGTGAGCCGGGAGAGACTCGAACTCTCAACCCGCGGTTTAAGAGACCGCTGCTCTACCGTTGAGCTACCGGCCCACGGCCGCCGATTGTAGCGCACGGGA
>JAJYJR010000206.1 GCA_021789355.1 Chloroflexota bacterium
CGTGTTCATCGACCTGCTGACCGACTCCGGGACATCGGCGATGTCCGACTACCAGTGGGCCGGCATGATGCTCGGCGACGAGGCGTACGCGGGGAGCCGCAACTTCTACCACCTCGAGGACGCCGTCCGCACGTACTACGGCTACCGGCACATGGTCCCCACCCACCAGGGCCGCGGCGCCGAGCACATCCTCAGCCAGATCCTCATCAAGGCCGGCGACCACGTCCCCGGCAACATGTACTTCACGACCACGCGGCTGCACCAGGAGCTGGCCGGCGGCACGTTCCACGACGTGATCGTCGATGAGGCCCACGACCCGACCTCCACGCACCCGTTCAAGGGGAACGTGGACCTGGGGAAGCTCCAGCGGTTCGTCGACGAGGTGGGCGCCGAGCACGTGCCGTACGTGTCGGTGGCCGCCACCGTCAACATGGCCGGCGGCCAGCCGATCTCGATGGAGAACATGCGCGCCGTCCACGACTACTGCCGGACGAAGGGGATCCGGGTGATCCTGGACGCGACGCGAGCGGTCGAGAACGCGTACTTCATCAAGGTGCGCGAGCCCGGCTGGTCGGAGCGGAGCGTGGCGGAGATCCTGAAGGAGTTCTGCGCCCTCTCCGACGGCTGCACCATGAGCGGCAAGAAGGACGCGCTCGTCAACATCGGCGGGTGGCTCGCGTTGAACGACGACGACCTGTTCGACGAGGCGCGCAACATGGTCGTGGTCTACGAGGGGCTGCACACCTACGGCGGCATGGCCGGACGCGACATGGAGGCGATGGCACGCGGCATCGAGGAGTCGGTGCAGGAGGATCACATACGCGCGCGGATCGGCCAGGTCGAGTACCTGGGCAAGCACCTGGTCGACGAGGGCGTGCCCATCGTGCTGCCGATCGGCGGGCACGCGATCTTCCTCGACGCGAAGCGGTTCTACCCGCAGATCCCGCAGGACGAGTTCCCGGCGCAGACGCTCGCCGCCGAGCTCTACGTCGACTCCGGGGTGCGGGCCATGGAGCGCGGCGTGGTGTCCGCCGGCCGGAACCCGAAGACCGGCGACCACAACTACCCGAAGCTTGAGCTGGTCCGGCTCACTCTGCCCCGGCGCGTCTACACGCAGGCACACATGGACGTGACGTGGGAGTCGGTGGCGGAACTCTTCGAGAAGCGCGACCAGGCACGAGGCCTGCGGATGGTCTACGAGCCGAAGTACCTGCGCTTCTTCCAGGCACGGTTCGAGCGCCTGTGACGGGCGGGCCCCCGTTTCGACGCGGACGCGTGTCCGACGGCCGGGTAGCATGGCCGCATGCGTTCAGCCGGAGAGGTCGTCGGGGCGGTGGTTCTCGTCGTCGGCGTCCTGGCGCTCCTCGGCACCGTCGGCGGGGACGTCGGCCTGGCCGAGTCGTTCCGATGGCTCTGGCCGCTCCTCGTGGTCGGGCTCGGCCTGTGGCTGATGGTGGCGGCGAGCGATCGACGTCGCACCCGTCCACCGGTCGGATGGGGCCCCTCCCCAACCGACGCGGCAGGCACGGGTCCGGGTCCGTGGGACGACGGCAGCGTGGGGCCGGCCAACGCGTGGGGCGCCCCGGGTACTGCATCGGGCTGGACGACACCGGCCGGGTCGTGGGGCGCGGCGCCGCCCGCGTGGGCGCCCGGCGGCCTCCGCGAGCAGCGTTTCCTGGGCGAGATCGAGATGGCCGGGCCGATGCAGGCGGGCCCCATGCGGATCGAGACGTTCATCGGGGAGATCCGGCTGGACCTCACGCTCGCCACGTTCCCGGACGGGGAGACGCCGATCCACGTGAGCACGGCGATCGGGGAGGTCCGGGTCCTGCTCCCGCCCGACATCCCCGCCGCGGTTCGCGTCTCCAGCATGCTCGGCGAAAGCGAGGCGATGGGCCGTGTGTCGGGGGCGCTCATGGGCGAGGCGCGGGCCGAGACCGAGGATTTCGCCGGAGCGACACGGCGCATCCGGCTGGAAGCACAGTCGCTGATCGGCGAAGTTGCGGTGCGGCGGGCGCGGCGGGACAGCGGCGTCGCGCCGGCGGATACACCCGGGACAGGGTTCGTGCCGGTATCGGGGGCGGCGCCCGGAGAGGTCGGCGCCATGCCCCCGGATGCGGGCACTACGCCCCCGGATGCGGGCGCCACGGCCGCGGATGCGGGCGCCACGGCCGCGGGTCCCGGGGGACAGGTGCCGCCGGAGGCACCCACCTTCTAGGTGTCCGATCTCCGCGTCGAGCTCCTCTACACCATCGACTGTCCCCACTGGGAGCGGGTCCGCGTGGACCTGCACCGCGTGCTGTCGGAGGGGGCGATCGAGACGCCCATCCAGCTCGTGCTGGTCGGAAACCAGGACGACGCCGAGTTCCTCGAGTTCGTGGGTTCGCCGACGGTGCGGGTCAACGGCGAGGACGTGGTGCCACCGCCAGCCGGCATGGGACCGGGGATCGGCTGCCGACTGTACCGGCAGCCGGATGGAACGGTGTCGGGCCGTATTCCCGAATCGCTGCTGCGCGAGGTGATCCGATCGCACCGGCAGGGCAGGCTCGAGGCGTTCCAGCGCGAGGAGTCGGCAAAGGTTGCGATCGCGGCGCTGCAGGCCACGGCGGACGAGGAACGTGCCCCGGCGCGGGGCGAACGTGCCACGGCGGACCGGGCACGAGCACCGGCCGGGGATGGCGGGGCCCCGGCGCAGGAGGGGGATCGACCGCATGACTGGGACGCGTGTCGGGCGGGCGGGACGGGCCCGCGTGGCCGCACAGGACGGTGTGGCTCACGCGCTCCGCGCGGGGTTCCTGTGGGCGGCGCGCCGGCGCCGCCTGGCCCGGCTCGCCGCCGGCAGCGCCCTCACGCGGGGCACCGTGCGCCGGTTCGTCGCCGGCGAGGCCCTTCCGGAGGCGCTCGCCGCACTCGAGCGGCTGCGCACCGGCGGACTCGCCACCACCGTGGACGTCCTTGGCGAGTCGGTGACCACCGTCGATGCCGCTCGTGCGGCCGCCGAGCGCTACCTCGAGGTGCTGGCCGCGCTGGCGGATCGCGGGCTCGACCGCAATGTCAGCGTGAAGCTGACGCAGATCGGGCTCGACGTGGACCTCGACGTGTGCCGCGAGAACCTGCTGCGGATCGTCGCTCGCGCCGCGGAGCTCGAGGCGTTCGTCCGCGTCGACATGGAGGACCACTTCCACACCGAACGGACGCTCGCGCTCGTCCGCGAGGCGCACGCGGGCCACTCAAACGTCGGGGTCGTCCTCCAGGCGTACCTGCGGCGCACCGCCGCGGACGTGGCGCAGATGAACCGCGAGCAGATCCGGGTGCGGCTCTGCAAGGGCGCCTATGACGAACCGGCCGAGGTCGCCTTCCCGCACAAGGCCGACGTAGACGACAGTTTCCGGCGCCTGGCCGAGACGCTTCTCCGCGACGGCGAGCATCCGGCCCTGGCGACCCACGACGAGCTGCTGATCTCCTGGGTGCGCGGCTTCATCGAGCGCGAGGGGATCGACCGAACCCGGTTCGAGTTCCAGATGCTCTACGGGGTGCGCCGCGATCTTCAGGAGCGCCTGGCAGGGCAGGGTTTCGCCGTGCGGGTGTACGTGCCGTTCGGGACGGAGTGGTACCCGTATTTCATGCGCCGGCTCGCCGAGCGCCCGGCGAACGTGCTCTTCATGGCGCAGAGCGTGCTGCGTGAGGGCAGGCGCCCGCGCCGGCGCCGGTAGGTCCCGCCCGGCGAACGGCTTCGTGCCAGGGCCGATCAGGACGATCGATCGCGTGCGCCGCGCACCCACCCGAGATACGTTCGGATCCGGTCCTCCAGCGCCGCCGGATCCGGATCGGCCTGCAGCGCGTCGCTGATCAACGACGGTCCGACGCCGAGGCACGCGACCCCGGCGCGGAACCAGGCCTCGGTGGCCGCCTGCGTGGCCTCCACGTTGGTGGGCATGAGCCGCGTTCGCGGGCTCGGTCCGAGGATGCCGCGCACGAACGCCGGCCCGTCGAACGCCGCCGCGGGAAACAGCTTCACGATCTCGGCGCCCAGCTCCTCGGCGTCGGAGATCTCGGTGGCGCTGCCGCAGCCGGGGAGGTAGGGGATCTTCCGCCGGTTGCACAGCCGCGCGATCTCGGGGTTGAGCGCCGGGCTCACGATGAACTCGGCCCCCGCGGTGATGAAGAGCGCGGCCGTGGGCGCGTCGTAGATCGTGCCAGCGCCGAGGATCATGTCCGGGTACTCGGCGGTCGCGCGGGACAGCAGCTCCCGGAAGATCTCGTAGGTGTCCGCGCCCCGGTTCGTGACCTCCACGACGCGGGCCCCGCCCCGACGGCACGCCTCGACCACGCCTTGCGCGGCGGCGAGATTCAGGGGCGTGAAGGTCGGCACCGCGCCGACCTCGAGGATGGCCCCCAGCACGGTGAGCCGATCGAAGCGAGCCATGGCGTCCCTCCGGATGCGTTCGCCGCCGGCGTTGCCGGCGCCACGGGATGCGTCTCGACCGATCACGGTAGCGCGATCACGCCTCGCGTGCGACGGCCACCCGGGCCGCGATCCCCCGGCTGGTCTGCGCCAGCACCACCGCGGCGACCACGAACACCGCGCCGATCAACTGCAGGGCCCCCAGCCGCTCGCCCAGTACCAGCACGGCGAGGGTCACCGTGAAGACGGGCTCCATGGTGCTCACGAGCGCGGCCTGCGCCGCCCCGATCCGGCTGACGCCCGCGTAGAAGGCCTGGATCGCGATGGCGGTCGACAGTACCGCGATCCCGACCAGGCCCGGCCATGCGTCGGACGGAACCTGCCACGGGAGGGCCGGCTCGCGGACCGCCACGGCCAGGGCGACGAGCACCAGCCAGGTGCCCACGATCATCAGCGCCGCCGCGACGAGCGGTGGGACATCGGGATCGCCCTCCGCGCGGCGGGCATGGGCAGTCGCGCCCCTGCGCTCGCCCGCGACCAGGGCCGAGAGCAGGATGTAGCCGCTGTAGATGAGCGGCGACGCGGCCGCCAGGGCGACGCCCAGCGGGTTGGTACCTGCCCGGATGCCCCCGACGGTGAGCACGGCGCCGAACGTCGCGATCCCCAGGGCGGCCCAGGGACGGCGCCCCTCGAACGACTGGCCGAATCGCATCGCGAGCACCGCGACGAGGGCGGGATACACGTACAGCAGCAGGGCGACGAGGCTGACCGGCACCAGTTCGACCGCCGCGTAATAGGTCGCCGCGTTGCCCGCGAAGACCATCCCCAGTCCGAGGAACGCGGCCGCCCGCCGGCGCGTCAGCCGCCGCAGCGCCTCGCGGCCCGAGGCGCGGGCGAAGATCCAGCCCCAGGTCAGGGCGGCCCCCAGCGTGAAGCGCCAGGCGAGCAGCGTCAGCCAGTCGGCGCCGGCCGCGTAGACGCCCTTGGCGAGCAGCGGGCCCGATCCGTACCCGCAGGCGGAGACGATCACGAGCGCGATGCCCACGAGGTGCCGTTGGCGCATCGGCCGAGGCTAGCAGGACATGGGCCCGCCGCGGGGCCGAACGCCCCCGGACCCGCCGCTCAGCCGCACCCTGTCCGGTCGAAATGGGTAGACTTTCGAAGTCCCGGCCGGCCCACGCGAGTGGCTGGCGGACGCGAACGAGGATTGCTGCGACGGCTAGGTTGTACGCCCCCACGACGCAGCGGGTCCGACGGGCCCCGACCGTCGTCGACTACGTGAACATCCGCTGGGTCGACGAATGGTGCAAGCGATGCAACATCTGCGTCGAGATCTGCCCAAAGGACAGCCTGGTCCTGACGCATGACGCGATCATCGAGGCCGAGGACTGCATCCGCTGCGGACTGTGCGAGCGGTACTGCCCGGACCTCGCGATCGAGGTGATCCCGGTGCGGACCGTCGCGGCCGCCGGGGCGAGCGCCGAGGAGGCCGCGGCAGCCAGGCACGGCCGGGCCCGGCTGCCCCAGCGGTCCGGAGCGCCTGACACCGCGCGCGGGCCCGCCGTCGCCGGAACCGACCCCAGCCGCGGCATCACCGACGTCGAAAGCGCCCCCGACGTCGACCGGGCGAACCCGACCTAGGAGGCGGAACGAGACATGGCCAAGCGGCTCCTCCAGGGCAACGAAGCGATGCTCCTGGGAGCGGTGAAGGCGGGTGCCACCTACTTCGCGGGCTACCCGATCAGTCCAAGCAGCGAAGTCCTGATGGCCGCGTCCGTGTACGCGGCCGGCCACCCGGAGTTCCGGTTCCTCCAGGCCGAGGACGAGATCGCGAGCGCCAACGCGATCATCGGCGCGAGCCTGGCGGGCGCCAAGTCGTTCACCGCCACCTCCGGCCCCGGGTTCAGCCTCATGCAGGAGGCGATCGGCTACGCCCACAAGCTCGGCGTCCCGACCGTTTTCGTCAATGTCCAGCGTGTCGGACCGGCCACGGGCATGCCCACCATGCCGGGACAGGGCGACATCCTCCAGACACGCTACGGCTCGTCGGGCGATTACACCAGCATCGTGTTCTACCCGTCGACCGTCGCCGAGTGCTACGAGTACGCCATCCATGCCTTCAACTGCGCGGAGGAGAGCCGGTCCCCGGTGATCCTGCTCGCCGACGCGTTCCTGGGCCACCTCAACGAGGTGGTCGACCTCGACGTGATCGACGTTCCGGTCGTGCCGCGCACGCTCGAGCCGCTCGCGTCCGGGAGCACGAGGCTCTTCAGCGGCGTTGCCACCTACCCCGACGGCGAGCCGGCGACGGCCGATGCGGACGAGTTCATCCGGCAGTACGAGGAGGCGAAGGCGCTGCGCCTCGAGGTCGCGGACCGCTACGCGTTCTACGAGTACGGCTGGAACAAGGACGCCGACACGCTCGTGATCGCGTTCGGCATCACCCGCCGCATCGCCCAGCCCCTCGCGCCGCATTTCGCGCTGTTCCGGCCCATCCGCATCTGGCCGGCCCTCCAGGACCAGCTCCGGGAGATCGCATCGCGGTACAAGCGCCTGGTGGTCATCGAGGGGAGCGACGGTCAGTACGCGAGCGTGGTCGAGCGCGTCCTCTACCGCGACGTCCAGCGCGTCCCGCTGCTCGGCGGCCGCATGAGTCTCGAGGCAGTCCGCGAAGGGCTGGACAGGATCGGCCTGCTCCCGCGCGAGCTGGCCGAGACCGCCGTCCCCTGAACGCCCACGGGCAGCCCCAAGAACCGAGGTCCGCACCGCACATGTCGTACAAGGACAAGATCAAGACCGATCTCTTCCCCACGATCTGGTGCCCGGGCTGCGGGATCGGCCTCATCATGACCCAGCTGGCCATGGTGATGGACGACCTGGGCCTGGACAAGTCGAACACCGTGATGGTGACGGGCATCGGCTGCACGGGCCGCATGGGCGCCTACATGCAGTTCGACTCCGTCTACACACTCCATGGCCGCACGCTCCCCGTCGCCGAGGCGATCGCGACCGTCCGCCCCGAGCTCAACGTCATCGTGGTCTCGGGCGACGGCGACCTGACCTCGATCGGCGGCAACCATCTGCTGCACGCGATCCGGCGGAACCCGCGGGTCAAGGTGCTCTGCAACAACAACGAGATCTACGGCCTGACGGGCGGCCAGACGGGGCCGACCACGCCGGTCGGCACGAAGACCGTGTCGTCTCCGGCCGGTGCCACCTTCAGCCCCGTGAACCTGCAGGGGCTCGTCAACACCAACGCGAACGCGTTCTACGCCAAGACGACGGTCTACCACCAGGGGCAGATGCGGCGGACGATCAAGGAGGCCCTCGAGTGGCCCGGGTTCGCCTTCGTCGACATCACCAGCCAGTGCATCGAGAACAACGGGCGCCGGATCGGGTTCCCGAGCGCCAACGAGATGCTCAACTACTACAAGAAGGAATACCGGCAGGCGCCTCCCGGATCGACGCGGCTGGCGAACCACCAGCTGGGGATCGTCAAGGGCAAGCCGGCCGGGACCGAGCCGGCGCCCGTGGGGGCCGCCTCGGGGAACGGGAGCGGCAAGGCATGACCGAGCACGCGATCGTCATCGACGGTGTCGGCGGCCAGGGGGTCCGGGTCATCGGCAACACCATGGCCACCCTGCTGGGCGCGATGGGCTACGAGGTGACGCTCCTCTACGACTACGACTCGAGCGTCCGGGGTGGCATGAGCGAGGCGTTCCTCAAGTACGCCGACGAGCCGATCTCGAACCCGGTGGTCGAGCACGCGAACGTCACGCTCCGCCTCGCGGACCGCGGCCCGAACCACCTGGACAGCGACTACGTGGTCTGCGACATCGGGCTGGCGAAGCCCGGCGAGCAGGCCGAGGAGATCCCCTTCCTCGAGCTGGGGGTGAAGCACTTCGGTCGCGACCTGTTCGGCAACATGATCGCCCTTGGCCGCCTGCTCCGGCTTTCCGAGGTGTCGTTCGACGAGGCGGCGTTGATCGCGGCGCTTCCGGCGAAGTACCGCGAGGAGAACATCGGCGCCGTGCGCCACGGGTACGAGCTGACCCCCGACCAGATCCGCCGGATCGTGCCGGAGGAGGCCGCCGGACGGTTTGCCGGACGCTACGCCGAGGCGGTGCTGGCCGGCGCCGATCCGAACCGGGCGATCGAGGTGGCCGCGCAGCACGCGACGGCCTGACGACCGGTGGCCGAGGGGCCGCTCGTCGCGGTGCTCGCCGACGACCTGGTCTGGGCGACCCGGCTGGACCGCCTCGTCCAGGATGCGGGTGGCCGGCCGCTGCCAGTCAGGACGCTGGACGCGCTCGACCGGGTGCTGGACGGTAACGGCGGGCAGGGCCGGTCGCTGCCGCCGGCGGGTGTCGTGGTCGACCTGACAGGTCGCACCTACGACGGGATCGATGCCGTGCGCCACGCGGCCGCCAGGGGCGCGCCGGTGGTGGCGGTCGGGCAACACGACGACCGGGCAGGCCGGGAGGCGGCCCGGTTGGCTGGCGCGTCCAGGGTGCACGCCTATGGTCGCCTGTTCGCGGCCGGGCCGAGCGCCCTGGTGTCGTGGATCGGCGAGCTGTCTGGAGGCCGGGAATGAACGGGAAGGGGGGAGCCGTGGCGGCGACCGGCCGCGCGACGGGGGAGGCGTCCGCATGACGGCAGGTCCGGGCAGGCCGCCGGAGATCGCGCCCGCGCGCTTCGGAACCCGCATCCGCGCGGCGCGCGAGAGGATGCGTGCCGGGGGTGACATCGCCCTGCTCGTCGGCGTGGGCGCGGACCTCCGCTGGCTGACCGGGTACGACGCGATGAACCT
>JAJYJR010000207.1:0-723 GCA_021789355.1 Chloroflexota bacterium
GGGTCAAGTGCCGGTGGGCCCGCGCTCCTCGCCGCCAGCCCGCGGTGATCGGAGGTTGCCGCCCGGCCGCTACCGCCGGGCCGCGGTGATCGGAGGTTGCCGCCCGACCGTCGCGCTACCCTGCCCGTAAGCGACGACGCGGCCGAAACCAGGAGGCGCAGTCATGGGTACGGACGAGATTCCGGAGAACGTGGAGATCGAGCGTGTCTGGGCGATAGAGGCGGACTACGCGGCCGACGGCGAGACACGCCGGCGACCGGTCCGGCACGCGCACCTCGCCAACATCGCGCGACTCATGCGCGAGGGGATCGTGATCATGGCCGGCGCCGTGGGCAACGTCGAGTCGGCGTTCATCGTGGTACGGGTTGCGGACGAAGCTGCCGCCCGCGACCTCGCAGAGCACGACGTGTACTGGACCTCCGGCGCGTGGTCGAGCATCCGGGTCCGGCCGTACGGCCTCGTCACGTTGCGGGGCACCTGCGGCGACGCCGGGCAGTCCGGCAGGGCCGATGCCCGATAACGAACGCCCCCGGAGCCTTACGCGGCCAGATGTGGTCAGCGCGTCCACCACAGCCGGTCTCCGAGCGTCGCAACCTCGAACGGAGGCCTGGAGCCGTGCGTGGCGGTGACGTGCGCAGGCGAGGCCCCGGGCGCGAGGGCGGCTCAATCTCGTGATGTCCCCGCGTAGCGTCCATCCCGTGTCCATTAGCGCCTCCACGAGCC